>JAUWFS010000016.1:0-27721 GCA_030606805.1 Deltaproteobacteria bacterium | reverse complement strand
CACTATTTAAAAGCCACCGACCGTCGATATAGGTCAAGGGAACTTTGCCGGTCAAATTTTTGTAAAGTGTGGGAAGATCATAGACAGCTTTGTCCCTATATTTGACTTCCAGCATTCGCCGGATTTCACTATCTGAAAAAGAGCCATTAGCGGAATCAAAGGCAAGGACATCAAAATCATTAGATTCCAGCAAATCAAGAACACTTTTGTGCTTCCTCATTGATACAGGGAAAGGACATGTGCCAGTGGACGAGCTATTTGATACAAAGAGATTGTTAACTATCAAGCCGATATTGCGGATATGTGATAACTCCTCGATAAATGAAGATACAATTTGCCCGCCTCCCACCACAGCCAATCGTTTCGGTTTTGATCTTTTTGCCAATACTCCTGTATAGAGCAATCTCCATGAAACCAAAGAAACCGATAACATCAGTAGGTGGATAAGCAATACCTGACGTCCGAAAACGTATTTGGGAAGGAAAAAGAAGATACCGCTGATAATAAGTCCTGCCGACCATACACTTAAAATTACCATAACAGATGAACGAATCAGATTGATCTGACGATTCAAGTTGTATTGGTTACACACATACAAAGAAAGCCAATGAAATAACATGACAAGTAGGAGCCAGGGGCTGAATCTTGACAGCACGTCACTCATGGCAGGATGTTTCCGACTGATGTATACCCGGATGACATAACTGATAAAAATGGACAAAGCTATAACCAGCATATCGCCCAGAAATAAAATATATTGGCGCTTTTTCGTGTAGGTAAGTAAATAGTGTTTCATTCTCTTGAAATAACGAATTTTTGATTTTTTTTGGCTTAGCGACAACTGTTCTATCTAAACAATTGAGACCACCGCCAGTGGCAATTAAATTTCACTGAATCCAGCATGTGAATAGACGCCCAAAATCTTTCTATAAATTTGCGCATCATCAAAATATCTTACTGTCTGTTCCCTTGCTTTTTCTCCCATTTGTTGTGCTCTTTTAGGATCTTCCAATAATTTAAAAACAGCCTCGGCAAGAGCTTTAGTATTTAGAGTTTGTACCAAATAACCATTTTCTTCGTCATTTACCACTTCCCGACACCCAGGCACGTCAAATGCCACCAAAGGTTTCCCCAAGCTTCCAGCTTCAACAAGAAACCGGGGTAAGCCCTCATGATAAGAAGGGACAACCGCAGCATAAGCCCCCTTTAAAAGTTCCATAACTTTCTCGAATGGAATTCGACCAAGCCATTCTACGCATCCTCGACTGTTCATTTTCATAAGCCAATCATGTGGAATGGCCTGAGGATTAGTCGCGGCCCCATCGCCGGACAGCCCTCCCACAATGACAAAGCGGGCATTACAATACTTGGCCCTAACCATCTGAGACATATCTGCAAATTCGGCAATGCCTTTGCTCCATAGCATCCGGGTGGCCAAGAGGAATAAAGGTTCCTTATCATCAAACGAATAGTTACCATCTGGAATATATTTACAGGTATCGATCCCTGATCCCGGCACAAGGTGCGCCTGCGAAGTGCTGCAAATGCTATTAGAGAGAAAAAGATCCCGATTATCCCTGTTTTGAAAAATTATATGCACATTCCCTTTCATTGCGAAGCGATATAATTTTATGACAAGGTCTTGAAGCCAGTTTTTCTTTTCAAAGGCATACCCCAAGCCGGTAATGGTATTCACAATAATTTTAGCCCTTGCTATTTTGGCGGCAATCGTTCCCATGATCACCGGTTTAATGGTGAAATGATGGATGACAGCAGGCTTCTCTATTTGATACAAGCGTGCCAGTTTGAAGATCAATACGATGTCCGAAATGGGATTCATGCCTTTGTGATCAACTGGCATGCATATAAATTTGATGCCTTCTTGAGAAAAACGTTCCTGGTAGTCTGCTTCATCATTGGCAATGGCGACCACCTTGCATCCACGTTCAGCAAGTCTCCGCATGACTGCAAGCCGGTAATTGAACAGGGAAAACCCTGTATTGCCGACAAAGACAATTTTGGGTTTATTCGTAAGCATATTGTTTTAATTATCTATCTAAACTGTTAATTGATCCATGGCCAATCACTTTTCGACATAAATAACTCAGGACTTCGATGAAGAAGTCTAACCTGAATTTAGCTAACTGTGAGAATTCGACAGAAAATCTTTTATTAATTTCAAGTAACGCTGAGCATTTTTCTTTGGGTTCAATTCCAAAGGAAGGGAATCAACAACTGCATTTTTCCTGAGAAGAAACTTCTTCAGCTCATTTTCTGTCCGGCCAATATTGCTAACCAAAGCCCTTGTTATGGGCCCTGAATCAGTTGCAACGACAGGAAGCCCAAAATATAAAGCTTCGGCTATTACTGTTGACAGGCCTTCGCTGTATGATGTATGCAGCAAAACGTCACTTGCCTTGTAATAGGCTGCCAATTTGTCTCTTGGAATCTGATTGATAAAATAAACATTTTTCCCTGACAGCCTTTTTTCTAACCAAGGTTTTTCTCCACCTTTACCGATTATAATAAAATAGATTTGTTTATCGTCTTTCATTACCGATTGAGCCACTTCAGCCAATAAACGAATGTTTTTATCTTGATCAACGCGACCTATAACTGCAACAAGGTACCCATCTTCCGGTATGCCTAAATTGTTGCGAACCCTATGACGGGAAGCCATTTTGGTTTCTATTGAAGGCGGAAACAAGATAGGCTGAGCCACATCGTAGAATTGTGAAGAACGATACACCGCTTTGACCAAATTCGGTAATTGAGCCTTATGTAAAATGATTGTCTTGTCCGCAAGCATAATAGCCAGCCTGCCAAAGCAATTATTTTTCATAAACAATCTAAACGAACGGATCAATGGCCTTTTGTACTTATAAACCACAAAAACATCACTTGTAATTCTAACAATTGAGGGAATACCATTCATCCGTCCAACAATGGCAATAGCTAAGCCATTTAGGCCAATAGCACTTAATGCCATGACAAGATCAGGTTTGTTGGATTTTATGTATGCACAAAGCAGTCTAATCCTTTTCCAATAATGTCTTATGCCCGGCGGGAGTAAAGTTTCAAAGCGCTTTTCTTCCGGATTGTAGACATTAAACTGATCAGAAATTCGTTTACTGCACTGTTGTAAACCCACAAGGTCAATGGTATGTTCCGTAGAAAGAATTTCCGAAACTCTGAAAATCAGGTGTTCAAGGTTACGTTCACTGGCATTAACTGTTGTAAGAATTCCTATTCTGGCCATATTCTACTATAATTATAATTTTCTAAAGGGTCGGCATTGATTAAAAGCAACTTCAAGTTTTTTACAAGCATAGGAAAGGCTGCGGTTTTCTTTTAACCACTTTTGGGCCTGATCCACCCGTTTGTTACGTTTTGCTTTTGATTCATTTAATAAAAAAACACAAGCCTTTGCAAAGGTTTTAGGATCGAAATCCACCACAAGTCCTATCCCTGAATTCGGAACAACGTCCAGGTGATCAGGAATGGGGCTTGCAACCAAAGGCACGCCACCTTTGATATACTCCAATGTCTTTAAAGGAGAGTTGTTACTCATGACAAAGTCCATTGGAAATGGACTCAGTCCTATGTCTGCCAATGCTATGGCATCAGGCAGGCAGTTTTCCGGAACGCCTTCACTCCAAAGGACATATTCCCTTACTCCCACTTTTTCAGCAAACGATTTAAGCTTGCTGACATGCCATGATTCCTGCGCAATACCAAGAATCAGCAAACCTGCATTGATTCCATTTTTCCTTACTTCAGCCAATGTTTCAAAAAGAAAGGTCGGCTTCCGAAACGGGCTTAATGTACCGATATAAACAAGCCAGTCCCTACAGGGAAAATCTGCCATTTCATGTTTCAAATCTGTTATGCAATCTAACTGGGCTTGCTTAGAATCTGGTTTTTCAGTAATATCACCTATATTCACAGTTGACTCCACAGGCAGCATTCTGTTTGAAGCAGACCGAACCTGTTGACTTAGGGTTTTAGCCATCTCTCTACTCATTGGAAGAACCAGATTACATTTTAGTATCAACCAGTTTCTGAGCCTTTTTGCAACTCTACCTGCAACCCTTCTGCCGTATCTGTGATCATTCAAGGCTTGTTCCGGCATCAGATGGGTAATCCGGTAAATAACTGATCGTCCTTGCATGAGAGCCCAAAAATAGGTAACCCAACCTAAAAGGGGATCATTATGAACGACATAAATATCTGCCTTTCTCAACACGGGACGAGACAGAAAAAAACCGATTAATTTAAAAATTACAAAAAACGAATGACTCACTCGATTTATTAAATGCACACCCTTATAGTTTGGAATTAATGCCATCCCTTTTTTCTTCATCAAACGCGTCATGGTCGCATTCTCATCCCTGAAAAACGCAACAATGTCTGTATGATATCCCTTTTGTGGAAGAAGATTGCAATAAACACCATGAAAATGCACAGGGAAATGAAGGTCCACACTGTAATTGCATATAAAACCAATAGTTAAAGGTTTACTTTTGTTTGTCTGTGTCAATGGTTCTGCTCCAATTTACTATGGATTCAGCTACAGTTTTCCAAGAGTGTATTTCACTTATATCTGCTTGACTTTTCACATTTTTCTTATAAACGCCTTTTTCTACAACCTGCTGTAATGTTAAGAACAGCGCATCAGGATCATTTGGTGGAAACACCCTTGCAAAATCATTTGGTTTAAGACTGTTTGCTACGGTTCCTGTTCGAGGTGCAATCGAAAAAATTCCACAAGCCAAGGCCTCTTTAAGAGATAACGAATAGCTCGTAAATCTGGGGTTCATGATAAAAATATCTGATGCTCTCAGATATTCGCCAACCTTGACAGGTGGACAAAGACCGGCAAAGATTATTTGATCTTCAATATTTTCCCTTGCCGCAATTGCTTTCAGTTCATCTTTTATATACCCGTCGCCAACAAGAAGAAGTTTTACAGGATATCCTTTTTTATATACCTTTGCTATTGAATGAATGATTTGGTCTATTTGTTGAATCGGATCGAGTCGTCCTGTATAGGTGATAATTATCCTTTTGTCGTTACCGTCCTCTAATTTCGCCCTCAATTCAGGATCGGCCGGGCCAGCATAAAAATACTCATTTTGTATGGCTGCGTTCAAACATAAATACGTCCACCGGTTGATCGTCTCAGGGGGGTAATCTTTTTCACATCCACCCCAGAAAATCAACCCGTCAACTTGATCTAGAAACCTGTAATATATTTTATTGATATTCCCGCGAACTGAAAAGAGCGTTGTAATATGAATTTTTTTTCTCGCCTTGCAAAGCATCGGTTTACCAGTCAACAATATCAAATCTGCTGAATTCAAGTATGTGAGTTTTTCTTTTAAAAGACGATGAACAAAATGAAAAAAGAAGAGCGTCCGTAAAGCTTTCCCAAATGGCCCCGATAGGCGTGTCGCTAAATCATAATAGTATGGCATTTTGATGCATTCAATCTGAATTTTATTCTCAAAATCGAACTTTTTTTTTCTATCCTCAAGTGCAAGATGTATTACTTCATGCCCAAGTGTTCTTAAGGCATTCCCAAGATTAATATCATTAACCTCAGCTCCGCCCCTTGCATACAAAAGTAACGGATTGACAATAATGATTCTCATAGGAGGCACTCACAGGAAGATTTGTTCGGCAAAATTATGCAGCCTAAACTCAAAGGAATAAAAAAACACATCTACTCATTGTGAAGATAGTATTTTGCAAACAAATCCATGAGTTGTTTGACAACATTGGGTTTTATATGTCTGTTGTCATTTTCATAAGGATTATCAAAGAAATGATTTACAAGTTCATAGGATGGGAAATAGAATAATTTTTTATCTTGCTCGTGATAGCGCAGAAACTCATCTACCGCAGCTCTTAGGATAGCCTTTGAAACGGAGTTCGCCGTGATACATGATTTGTCTCTGAATGTTGCAACAAGCGGGACAGGAGAGAGAGTAAAAATGATCGTTGCATCTTTCCTATGCGTTCTGATGAGTTTGAAAATTTTTTCCAGATTACGCTTATTCTCTTCTACACTGGAGACCTTGAAACCATGGCATTCCGGGTCGAATTTTTCTCTTGGGATCGCTCTCCAAAATGCATCTCCGTTTTTTTTGTTGTACCAGATTTCTGACAAACCAAGAGTGATAATGAAGACTTTGGTATCTAAAAAATTTTTTTTTGTCGATTCTTTAACATCAGATAAATATTCTTGCATCAATCCCTTTGAATCGAACCATAGGTTTTCAGAGAATTGCTTATTCTCATATGCCCATTCAAATTGTTGCAAAATAGCAAAGGTGTTTACCATTCCTTCCCCACAACGGATAATATATGAATTCTCCTTTTTCTTTGAACCTGCTACGTTATATCCATGGTCTTTTAGAAAGTTGGTAATATGTGCCGCAAAACAACTGCCAAAGGTCGTTATTGCATCCGCTTTATTTATAAAAGGTTTGTTTGGTATCCATCCTTTTAATATATATTGCTCTATAGCATTTTTTTCTTTCAAGTTTGCTTTGGTCGCTATGAAGTTTGCTCCTTTGCCCCTATACCAGGTTCCTGAAGCTTTTTTCACCTCAATTCCCTGGCGATATATCAAACTGTCCGATCCGGTTTTATTCTGTGTACTTGGGTTGTCTATAATTTGACCATTCTTAAGGCTTCTAAATTTTATATATCGATTAAGCTGCGCTGTTGCTGTTGGTCCAAGAATTTGCTTGACAACTTTAGATAGAGGCATAAGATGCTTTCTAATTAATAGACGCCAAAAGTTTTGAGGCTTGATCATGGTGACTCCAATTAATTTTAAATTTTGAAAATATTTGGGTTACTCATACAAATTTTCATGGGCTTGGCAATTAATGCCGAACCTACGGTTCCAGTATTTTCCTCCCATGAGTAAGAAAATAGCTTTTGATATAGATGATAATTCGGTTTCCCATGTTTTATCTTGAGAAACTTTGCTTATCTTGGAAGCTCTTTTTGTTCCTGAAATGGTATGCTGACTATAATCAGAATGGTCAGTCATTCCTTCCTCATACTTCAAACCCAGTTTTTCACAAATATCCTGCAACACTTCTTCCGGCCTTTGGGTAAATTCTTCATAGGACAAATGAATTGTCCTGTTGTTGACAAAACGTGCAAAATTTTTATTTTTTAACCGTTTCCCTCCCAGAAATTTTTTAATAAACCATTCTGAATAGAGATTCAGGCGAATCCATCGAAACATAGACCTGAACGCAGACATCCCCAGCCTTTTTCTTAAGGAATTAATATATGCACGACCATCACGCACCAGAAATATAGGGATGACGTTGATATCTCCTGATCTGAAAAGGTAATACAATCGGATGATATCTTTACTTGAATCGACGATTATATTCTTTCCTGATGAATGAGAGATATGCCTGTATAACTTTTTATTCCTATTAAGAGTCTCGAAAAAGTGGGGATCTCTGCGAGTGCAGTCACTCCTATATCTAATGAACCTGTATAAGGTATTGTTGGGTTTCACAGGTGACATTAAAGCATCTGAGTTAAAGATTTGATTCCAGAATGGGCATTTCGAGAGTCTCTCCCCGCATCCACAGGTGAGATCAAGAGCCCTGTAACGGTCGATGTGGGATATTTCACCCACATTGACCATTTTGCTATGAGCACCCAAAAATTTCCCAAGCAATGTGGAACCACTGCTACCGGCCCCTATTATATAGACCACCTTTATTCCCAAATTATCCTCCATCAACACTGTTGAAAACAGGGCGTTCTTTAACTATAAATCATATAATTCTTTCAATAGTAATTTGTTAAATACAGGATACGCACCTTTGGCTATATGATCTGCGTTTGTAAAGTACTCGATGTTTTGAAATAATTCATGGTCACTGAAATCATAGTACTCAACATTATGATGCTTGATGAGCTCCCCCATATTCTTTTTTAGAAGATTTTTATAATAGGGGTCAAAATTCGCGTTATAGGTCCTCCAAAATGGGGTGGTTACAAAAATAATCTTTACATTCCTTTCTTTCGCTTTTTCGACCAGCTTCAACAGGGCATGAAAGGATTTGGCTTCCAAATCTCTATGATTAGATTTCATATTCTCAATTATCTCTAATCTTCTTTGCACTTTAATAATTCCATGTTCATTTAGCACGGTCGTCTCAAAAGATGGATCATTGGGGGAAATTTTAATATTCTTCTTGAGCAATATGCGTCTGATTCTGTTTTGCAATTTCTTTTTTTTTCTTTTTTTTTGAGCCTTCTTTGGCTTAGTCTTGTTTGCAAAAGCAGTTTTTCTCTTGCTTAACACTTTTTTCCAATGATCCTGGGTGATAATTGGGTACAGTTTTCCTGAGATGAAGTAACCAAGATCTCCTTTTATAAATTTAAAGGATGGGATAGCTGCATAGAGCTGCCGCCTTTTGTCCGCCCTATATCTATTTCCAGATTGATCTATATAGGATGCATTGTCGTATGAAAAGGAAAAATAGGATACAGAGATAAAGATACATTTTAGGTTGGGTAGATGATGGAGTAGCGATCTCCCCAGCAGAGAAACTTCAAAATTATCACTTCCACCGGATTGAAGGTTATAGGATTTCGAAAAAAACAATAGTTCAGGCCGAATGCAGCCTGCATGGGAACTACCCAATACCAAAGCATCAATCTTGTCTGAATGTAGTTTTAATTCATTTATCTTTTTTATTATAGGATAATCACGGGCATATTGAAGTTTACCTATATTATATAAGAATATCAGGCTAAAAATAAAAAAAGATATGAAAAGAAATATTTTTAAAATTGGATTTTGGAAATTAAGCGCTTTCAAAGCTGGGAGCACCTGAAACCATTAAAATTGAAAGTAAATGAATGTTGTTAAATTAAAAACACCAAAAACAAGAATAGAAAACAATAGATAATAGGCAATTGACCATCTTAAATAGATCTTTTGTAGCAAGACAAAACTGTCAAATGTTTTTTGATATTGAAATAATTCTGTAAAAAATAAAACCATGATTAGAAACAGGGATAGATAAAGTTCATACTGGCTGAATCCTGGAATTCCAGTTGTCAAACCGCTTTCTTCCATTGTCATGGAACATATTCTTTTGATGAATAAAAAGGCTTCGTTAAGTCCTTTAGCCCTGAAAAATATCCAGGCAAACGTTACCATATGAAAGGTAGCCATTACTTTAATTATCCGGATAAAAACAGTGTCCGTCTCATTTTTGCTATTGTTAATGTTGCTCCATAAGTTATTTATGCAAAGCAAAACCCCATGTAATCCGCCCCATATGATAAAAGACCATCCCGCTCCATGCCATAGGCCGCATAATAGAAAGACGACCATGATGTTGCGATAAGTTTTACTTAAAGACACCCTATTGCCACCCAAGGGGATATAAAGGTAGTCCCTGAACCAAGTTGATAATGAAATATGCCATCGCCGCCAGAAATCTTTAATTGAGATAGCAAAATAAGGCCGATTAAAATTATTCATCAAATCAACACCTAGAATTCTTGCTGAGCCAATAGCAATATTCGAATAACCGGCAAAATCACAATAGATCTGTATGGAGAAAAAATAACTTGCCACAATAAGCTGAAGCCAGTTGAAGCGTATTATATCCTCATGTACGGCGTTAACGTATATCGCCAGGCGATCAGCAATGACTAATTTTTGAAAGAATCCCCATAACATCAAATACAGGCCACTTGTGATTTTTCCATAGTCTAATTTGAAATCCTTAAGGAATTGAGGGATTAGATGGTATGAACGCTCAATGGGACCGGCCACGAGCTGAGGAAAAAATGAAACATATAATGCAAAAACCGTGAAGTCTTTTACCGGTTTGCTTTTTCCTTTATAAACATCAATGACATAACCAATGGCCTGAAATGTATAAAAAGAAATTCCCACGGGAAGAAGAAGGTTCAGCTCCGGTATGGCTTGTCGTTGACCGAAGATTTGGAAAAAATCATTGAACGGTGATATGAGAAAATTAAAATATTTGAAAATTAACAGCAGACCCAAATTGATGATGCAGGTGATGGTGATGAATCGTCTTTTTAAGACAAGGTGATCAGTTTTTCCGATGTAGATACCGCAAATGTAGGAACTTACAGTGGTAATGATTAACAGTATGAGGTAGTTAACGTTCCAACATCCGTAAAAATAATAACTGGCGACCAATAAATAGCCATTTCTAAATCTATTGGGGATGAAAAAATACAGCGAGGCAATTATTAAAAAGAAACAAATAAATTCTATGGAATTAAAGAGCATTTTACTTGGCTCCTGATCATCATATATCCTGTTGGTTGTTCTTTAACAGGATATGTTGCAGAATTGTTTCGGTATAAGACTCAACGATTTTTAAGTACATTATATGTTTTGATTGCAGGCAGGGTACAGACCACAATAAAGCTGAAAATAGACAACAGAATATAGAAACCAGTATTGGTTTTTAAAAAGGAAATTTCCAAGAATGACGCTATAAGCATTCCAACAAAAACCGTTAAAAAAGGGCTAGCCCCTTTATTGAAATGGATATCCATTGACCGAAATGAAATATTAAACAAAACATATAATATAAAAAAACAGATACTAGTTGACACAGCGGCTCCCACTAAACCCAAGGCTCTTATTAAAAGGATGTTCAATAGTATATTGACAATCCCTACACCTATGACAATCCACATCCTGATCCAGTTTTTCCCGATGGCATTGAAAACTGCTCCCATAGGGCCCATGGCCACAAAAAAGGCAAATCCGACACAAAGGACTTTGAGCACAGGTGCAGCGGCACTATATTCTGAAGAATAGACCGCAACCAAAAAATCTTCAGCATGCCGGAATATAAGGTAATACAAAGGCAAGCTAAGACAAATACTCAGATTTACAACTTTATTATAATAATTCATAATATTATTCATTGAACCTTCACCAACATTTTTTGACATATGAAATAATGCAAATGTATTCAGAGGAGTAATCAGCCTCTGAATTCCCGATGTAATTGTTGTCGCAACCCGATAGAGACCCACTGCACTTTCATCAAGCAGGGCACCAACAACTATGACGTCACAACGCCGCAGTATACGCTGGGCAAGACCGGCAATATTTATGGGTATCCCGTGCAACAATAAGTCTTTAAATTTGAAATTGCATGGTTCATCTCTTTTAACTTCAAATTTCCGCAACTCTTTTATACAAAGAAATAAGCCAACAAGGCCAGTAGTAAGATAGGAAAGTCCATATCCAATTGCAACTGAATCGGTTGTTTTAAAAATATACCATGCGCCTCCACCCATAAAAAGTACAAATCCTCTCTGGAGTGTTGAGTCAAGAAAAATTTGTGTTCTGATGCGCCCCAGTCCCTTTAAAATCGAGGATACCCATCTGGACAAGTAGACAGCTGGCGAAAATATGATGAGGCACCACAAGGTGGTTTCAGCCTTGGGCATGTTCATCCAGATGACAATCCAGGGTTTAAGAAACATCATCAAACTAAGATAAAACAAAGCAATCACACCTGTTGCCCAAACTGTTTTTTTAGCGATTGCCAGGACAATATCATAGCGCCCTTTCCCAATATTCATGGCCAAAAACCGGGGGGTAGATGGAGCGACCCCTAAATCAACAATTGCGAGGGGCAACAAAACAAAGGCCAAACATAACGATAAACGGCCATAATCGCTGACACCCAGTAAACGAGCAAAGGCAACCTGGGTAATAACAGTCAAAGCAATGCCAAACCAATTGGTGCCCAAGCCGAAACCATATTTTTTAATTTTAGAAATCATATGATTGTTGTGGTTGAATCGTTTCAGAAATTATCTGTTGCGGAAAAATACGTTGGAATTACAGAAAGTCTTATCAATAGTGAACATGTAGTTAGTCATCAAATCGAGAGTAAATATGGATTATTTTCAAAGGCTATTTAAAGTCAGTGGTTTTGATTTTTTGAGAATCTCTGTGATACCCCCTCAGCTTCCTTCTGGTGATGCTCGCTTGCTCCGCAGATATAAGACTAAGCCAAATCCATAATGGTTTTTCATTGAATCCTACAATGAAAAAGGAGGAAATAAGGATCCCGATAAAGCCACATCTCAACCAAAAATGAGGATTTGGGGTCACCTTCGATATATGGCATCCTCTCTGTGTAAGGATAGGAACTGGCCTCTTGTATCTTCCAATTGCAAAGAAAACCGATAATAGAAAACTAAAATACAACATCAGCCCAACCAATCCCGTCTCGGACAACAACCGCAGGTACATATTATGTGAAAAAGCAGTATCTGTTCCGTACCATTCTTCTAAAACCTCTTTATTTGCGTAGCCAACGCCGAACAGCAAGTTGTTTTTTGATATTTCCAAGGCTATTTTATCCTTACTAAGCCTCCTGCTAACATTCTTACTGCCAGGTTTATCCGACTCACCTTGTTGTAATACTTCAATGG
Source organism: Deltaproteobacteria bacterium (assembly GCA_030606805.1). Classification (GTDB taxonomy): domain Bacteria; phylum Desulfobacterota; class Desulfobacteria; order Desulfobacterales; family ETH-SRB1; genus B13-G4. The sequence goes on along the minus strand of JAUWFS010000016.1, from coordinate 15,217 downwards.
CCCCCAATGCCCTTTGAAACTGATATCTATCGTTCTGAGTCCAAAAAAGCAAAACGAGTAATGATGTGATCAGCAAAATTGCAACAATTAACTGCTTTTTACTTTTAGTCATATGTTTCAGGATTATTGCCGCACATACGAAAAGCATTAGATAAGCTGTCCGAGAAGCCGTAACAAATACTCCACAGATGAAGATTCCGGCGCAAAACCAAAGGAACCACTTGGTCAACTTTCCTTGACTGCATTCTTTCTGCCACAAGGCCATGATAAATCCAAGTACCAGAACAATGCCTGTTGAGTTTTCCCCCGCAGTCATTCCCTGAGCCCGGACATCACTAAAGCTGACGACTATCGTATAAACCCCACCACAAACAAGAACAAAAAGTAACGATAGTTTTAACTGTTTCTTTATTCGCAGAGAGTAGGCCAGCAGGTATGTGATAACTGGTAAAAAAGGTAGGGTAAAAAGAAACTGCATATGCTGCAGGTTATTTTGCCCCCATAGGCTCATTATCACTTGATAGGAAGCAAACATTAAATAGGTCAGCAGCACCCATTTCATTCTCCCTATTTGCTTCGGTAAAGCCACCATGTTTAAACTTATAGTGAGTAAAGCAAGGCAAACAGCAGGGAATAAAACAGTGCCTAATGAAATACCAAACAATTCAACAGGCACATTAGCTATTGTCAACCCAAGACATACTCCGTACCAAAATCCAATAAGTGGGACTATATTCAGCCTTGCAAATTCCTTCTTACTGTCTCTTGGGCGCTGGCTACTTCTCTTCACCTGCAAACTACTCGTCACAAACTCCATCAACATGCCCTTTTCGAAGCAAAGCATGCATCAATAGTTACTGTCATGAATTGATGCATTTATCCCCACGCATTATATCGAGATATCATTTATCAACAGCGGAATAATCAGTGGGCTGCATGTAGTCATAGCCATAGTCATCAACCAGATAATCTCTGATAGTCATCTTAAAATATTTTTGATCATCACTGCTAAAAAGATTTCTATTCCCACCGATTTTCCCTTCACCCACCTTTTTAAGCTTTCCGCGGTATTGAGGGAGAGGCTCTTTCGCTTCAAGCTCGCGCATATTCTTCAAAGACCCAAATTGAATCGCCATTTCAAGTAAATCCTTTTTTAATGGAAATCCCAAAAAGGAAAAGATTTTCTCCATTTCAGGTTCGGTATTATTTTTAAGATCTTCGAACCGCACGAGGTGCAGAAGGCAAGTATTTGTCCTTCCCTTTGACCAATTGTTGAGGAATCCAATTAAAGTAAGTAAGGTGTGATTGTTTTTCTGACCCGGCCTATCCACATTAATACCTCGTAGAAAATCACTAAAGGAGCACTCGCCGACTCGTGTAGCAACGTAAGTCCTGTAGTGAGAAATCAGGGTATCACGCAAATCACGAACAAGAAGAATTATTTTCTTTTTTCGAAAGAACCAAGAATAGTATGCATGACTATGCTGAATCCTTGGAATTTCCATCCTGTTGTTATACTTAAACCGTTGTAGCTTACTCCTACAACTTGGAATCAGGTGATTATTTCTTATGCTTGTAATCTCTTCCGGTAGATTAAATGCCTCCACCATTGTTCTTGCTATCATCAAGCTAAGCCAATGTGTTCCTGACCCGGGCAAAGTGACTAAAAAAAAATCTTTGTCTTCAGAACGATTGTTCTGGTATCGCCACCAATTATATAAAACAAGTGGATTGGCTAAGTTATTAACGATTCGTTGAGTCAATGGCCTCATAGGCTTATTTATCCTCATTATACTATTTTCGGAATAGTTTTTAACCATTATTTATGTTGAGCTCAACACACTGCTGTCCGGTTAAAAGCTTCGAAACAAAGATTAACTAATTGAAGTAATATGATATAACAACAAAATTAAAAGGGATCGACTTGAACTTGGTTTCATACTCCTTTGGCGGCAATCTTCCATCGCGAAAGGAGCTTTTCAATGTATCAAGGTCAAACTGTATTTTCTCAGGTAATGGATTTCCTGCCTCAGAAAAAATTTCGTCAATGTGTCAATCGTTATAATGGTAATTACCGAATACGTTCTTTTACATGCTACAATTAACTTTTATGCGTGGCTTTTACCCAGATGACTTACCGTTGTCCTTGGAATTCCTGCGGGACATCCTCCTCACATCGACAAGGGGAAAAGTGCTGAGTGCTGAAGAGTTGTAAGTCAGGAGTTAGGAGTAAGAAGTGAAGAGATATCATTTGTTTTTTAAGAACCAGTCCACTGTTTGTTTTAATCCTCTGGCAAGATCAGTCTCCGACTGCCAACCAAGAAGCCTTTGAGCTTTTGATGTGTCCGAGAAGTTCCTTCTCACGTCACCTATTCGTGGTTCAGAGTGCTTTATTTTCACATCTTGGATTCCACTGTCGGCCAGGATTGGGAGTAGCATGTTCACTATTTCACTGACAGTGGTTTCAGCATTTGTTGCAATCTGGAACACTTCCCCACCGATTCCATCCACTGCTGCTGCAAGACGGATCGCCCGAACAAGATCATCAATGTAGATGAAATCTCGCGTCTGTCCGCCATCACCATATATTTCCAGGGTTTCACCGCGAATTGCCTGCTGGATAAATTTAGCCACAACGCTGTTTTTGTGGCCGGATCCAGGCCCGTACACATTGCCAAAGCGCAGGGCAAGCGTTTCTATGCCAAACGTCCTATAATAGGCTGAGCAATATCCTTCACCAGCCAACTTGCTGGCTCCATAAGGTGAAACAGGATGGGCTGCGAGTTCTTCATGAATGGGCGGTTCACACTCACCAACCGGCGCTCCGCTTGATGCAAAAACAAAGCGCTTGACCTGATTCTGCCGAGCAGCCTCAAGATAATTGAATGTTCCAATCACGTTAGTAACACAGTCTGATCGAGGGTCTGCCACGGATGGCCCTACGCCGGTGTTGGCAGCCAAATGGACGATCACATCCATTCCCTGTGCGGCTTTAAGGGCAAGACGATCGTCGAGGATGTCGCCAACGATCAACTGCGGTGAGGAATTAGGAGTGAGGATTGAGGACTGAGATGCAGGGCTGAGGATTGAGGACTGAGGACTGAGTGAAGTAGGGTCGAGTTCGGTGAAATTGCAGACGCTGGCAAGGTCTTCGCGGGTACCGACAGACAGATTATCCACTACCCGGATTGCATGACCGCCTTCTTTTATAAGTGTTTTTATTAGGCTTGTGCCAATGAAGCCGCAACCGCCGGTGATTAACCATCGGTGAGGAGTGAAGGATGAGGATTGAGGAGAAAACATTAGTTCCCCTCCTTTTTTGTATTCCGGCCAGCCCCCTCGGCTATATTGCTTGGAACACTTACGCCGCATCTTCGCATCTGTGAAACGAGCCCAAACCTTTCATCAGATGGAAATTTATCTGAAAGCTTATATACATCCACCGCAATATCCATAGACAACTGCCATGCCTTCAGCCTCTTATGTGGTTTTTCCATCAAGCCTCTCTCCCCTTACTTTTTGTTCCTCTGTCACCCACTACTCACTCCTTACTCCTTACTCCTTACTCCTTACTTCTTTCTCCTTACTACTTACTACTCACCTTACCACTTCACCCCTCGGAATATCCTCTCTGTTTGGATATTTTCCTTGTATTTTATCACTGTCTCAAACATATCTGCCACAACTTCATCAGTGAGGTAATGGGGTTTAAGGCCGAGTTCTATAAGTCCTGTATAGGTAGGATTGTAATAGTGTTCCTCCAGCTCTTTTCTGGGATTTTCTATACTTTTTATTTCAACCGTATAGCCCAGTTCTTTGCCCACCCTGGCCACCTTCTCAGCCAATTCATTCACGGTAAAGGTCTCGGTGATCTGATTGAATACTCGAAGTTCGCCGGCGTCTGCCGGGCTCATGAGAGCCAGTTCCACACAGGCCAGGGTATCTTTGATGTTTATATATCCCCGAGTCTGGCCGCCTTTGCCATAAACCGTAAGAGGATACCCCGCTACCGCCTGGATAACAAAACGATTGACTACTGTCCCGAAGATCTCATCATAGTTAAAAAATGTTCCAAGACGTTCATCCAAATCAGTTTCTTCTGTGGAAAGGCCATAGACTGGGCCCTGCATCAGGTCGGTGACTCGAAGACCCCATGTTCGCACATAAAACCAGAGCAGATCCGTATCCTGAACCTTAGTGGTATGGTAAAGAGAACTGGCTTGCCTGGGAAAGAGGAAACGGTCCTGCCGTCCTTTGTGTTCGATCTCTATCCATCCCTCCTCGATATCAATATCCGGCGTGCCATATTCACCCATAGTGCCCAGCTTGATGATATGACATTCAGGTGCGTACTCATGTACTGCCCAGATAATATTCAATGTGCTTTGCAGGTTGTTAGTCAGGGTCAGGTTGGCTGCCTTTTGATTTAGCATGGAATACGGAGCTGAGGGTTGTTCAGCATAATGAATAACAGCTTCAGGCCGGCATTCCCGAAAGACTTGGGAAAGGAAGCCATAGTCACAGCAGTCTCCGATTCTGATATGAATATCTTTCCCCGAGACCCCCTTCCACACACGGACACGCTCTAAGAGGTTCGGGGTAGAAAAAAGCGGTTCCACATCCAGGTCCCGGCATAGGCTGCGCCTCAGGTAGTTATCTACTACCCAGACTTCATGTCCTTTCCGGGAAAAGTCCATTGCAGTTGGCCAACCAAGATATCCGTCACCACCAAGGATTAGTATTTTCATTTCGTTTCTCTTCTTTAGCCTTTTCTCTTTTACCTACTTATCTTTCCCCGGGCCAGTACCGTCTATCAGGATGTTCCGATTTCTGATCTTTTATCGTCAGCAAGTCATTATCCCCAAGAAAGCTTTGGAGTTCATCTTGGCTCAAGAGAAATTCGTTTGCAGAGATATAAGGATTTGTGACTTCATCTGAGACGACTTCCGAATAGTTGTAATCGATATTTCTATAGATCCCGCGAAACGCGGGCAACACAGCAAAGTATCGAGGGAGCTCGACAGCACGACGGATCTCTTCAAGGCTCATTAATTCCTCATACATTTTCTCACCGGGTTTTGCGCCAATTGTTTCTATTTGAATATCACCAGAAGAATATCCATAAACAGATACTAATTTTTGAATCATAACTTCGGCAAGATCCTGGATTCGAATTACCGGCATTTTTGTAATAAAGACTTCGCCTCCCCGAGCAAGAAAAGCAGATTCGATTACCAGACGAACTGCCTCCTTAATACTCATAATAAAACGAGTCATATCCGGATCTGTAAGGGTAATTGGCCCTCCTTTTTTGATCTGTTCATGAAAGACAGGAATTACTGAACCGCGGGAGCCAAGAACGTTTCCAAAACGGGTTGAGGTAAATATAGGCCCCTTGTCGTGAAGATTGCTGTTAGCGGCAGTCATGAGCTTTTCACCCATGAGCTTTGATGTTCCCATCACATTGGTCGGGTTTACTGCCTTATCGGAACTCGTAAAGATGACTTTCTCCACACTGTTTTCACAGGCAGCATAGATAATGTTCTGAACGCCAACGATGTTGGTCTGCACTGCCTCAAAGGGAGATCTTTCACACAAAATAACATGCTTGAAAGCGGCTGCATGAAAAACAACATCAATGCCGTTCATTTTTCGGCACAGTTTATCCCGATCTCGTACATCTGCCAGGAAAAAGCTGGCATGACTGTCAGATATAAACCGCTGCTCCAGAAAGAACAATTCGCTTTCATTGTTATCCAGCGCTATGACTTCCGCGGGATGGTAGCTATTCTCAAGAAGCTGACGGACCAATTCGGACCCTACAGTGCCGCAAGCACCCGTGACCAGAACTCGCTTTCCATCTAAGTAATCGGCTAATTGATTTTTACTTTTACCCATTTTTAACAAAACCTTTATTTTAGAAAATAAGAAAATGCCCTATAATATATTATTAGGCATTCAGCAAACAATTTGTGCCTCAATATATATCTCCGATAAGTCCAAGCTTTCATTGCTGATGTTGGGTTGTGTTTTTTTCTTTAGACTTCTTAATGTATTCTGCAAAAAAGGCCATAAATACTGCCAGCATGAAACTAACCACTCCTGCGATGGCTATATTGAGCTCCTTCTTTGGTTTGATTGGAGATGTTGAGGCTTCTGGTTTACCAATTAATTTAATATTTTCGATATAACTTTGTTGACGCTGTAAAATCAGGGTGATAGATTAATTTTACCAAACAAAAATTATCATCAACGAGGTGTAAGTATTATGGCGCAAGGCATTCTTCCTTTACGAACAGATAAATCTCTTTTCCTGAGCCCTGATATTTTACAAAATATTTTTACTTTTCGATTTCTCACACTACCTGGTAAAACAACGGAAAAGGAATTTAAACTGATTTCATTTCGACCCCTTTTTAAAAGGGTTTTCAATTAGAATACCTTCAATTATCTGACCATGGTTCAAATCTTCAGTGAAAATTTTATCGGCTTTTGCATTATAAGCAGCAGCAATGATTAAAGAATCCCAAAAAGATAAATGGTGCCTTTCTTCAATCTCGGAGGCAAATAATATTGTTTTGATTCCGTTCAGCTCAACATGCCAGACCAGATAACTCTCAATAATTCCCCTTGCCTTTGATTTTGACAAAGGATTTAAAATCTTGCGTGTAACATTCACGTAAAATTCCTGTAATACTTGAGCACTGATAATTCCCATTCTATTTTCCCACAGATTTAGCATAAGGCCAGCGGAGATTTCATTTTTACCACCTGCATCCAGGTCATGTGCGTATATCAAAATGTTAGTGTCTATAAAGATTTTACCTTTCATGAAGCTCCTCTCTTGAAACCGCAATCTTTCCACCCAAATGAAATCCCTGATTGATATTGATTAAAGCCTTTCGTTTAAACAATTCATATTCTTCCGAATCATCTATAATTTTTTGTAATTCCCGGCTAAGCATTCCGCTAATAGATGTTTGCTTTTGAGCAGCTAATATTTTTGCTTTTCTTATTAGATCTTTGTTAATGCTCAATGTAATATTTTGTTTCATGGGTTAGGCCCCTTTCTCAGATTTAAACAATTCACCTGTTTTACGCATTGCACGTAATTTGCGTGCAGTCAAGAAAATTATCTGAAAGTCTATAGCAATCTCATTTTCAGTCATAATTTTCTTTTATATTGTTTTTTTATCTTGGCGGCTTTGCGCCTTTGCGTGAGATATTTAATCTGCGTTTGTTTGTGTGGATCTGTAGCTAATTCCCATGAAATATTGAAAGTGTACCTTTTTTCCGGATTTCTCTTGACTCGAAAGAATACAATATTTAAAATAATTCAATAGTTTAAAGGAGGATCTATGGCAACGTCAATAATAATGAAAATAAGCCATCAGGGGCAGATTCGTATACCCAAAAAGATTATGATCACTCTCGGGATCGAAAAAGGCGACTATGTTGAAGTGGATGTTGAAAAAAGTCAGATTGTCTTGAAGCCCAGAAAACTTATTGACCCTTCGCAGGGATGGTATTGGACAAAAGAATGGCAAAAAATGGAAGCCGATGTTGATGAGGAAATCGAAAAAGATCAGCTTTCCGCCAAATTCGAGTCCGCCAAGGAAGGGTTAAAATGGCTAAAAAAATAACTGCCTATCAGTTCAGCAAGCGGTTTAAAAAAGAATATAATAATTTGCCCAAAAAAATTCAAAAAGCATTCGGTCAAAAGCTGCAACTTTTTTTGAAAGACATATCCCATCCTTCCCTTAATACTCATCAAATTCCACCTTGACCGGAATCGGCAATTCATCCCTTCCGTTTACCTTCGCCCAGCCGGTAATTTCCGGGATCAGTTTATGTATCCCTTCAAAATACTCCAAAGCTGCGGCAACTCATCCAGACTGAACTTGCGCAAAAAAGACCCGATCGGAGTAAAGTAAGCATCAGGGTTTTTCATGAGATGGGTTGCAACAGCAGGGGTATCAATGCGCATCGACCGAAACTTGGGCATCCTGAATATCCTGTTATTAATTCCCACCCTGTCTGACCAGTACAATGCCGGGCCTTTTGAAGTCAGCTTTACCATCAATCCAACAATAAGAATCGGCACACTTAAAAAACATAATAAAAAACCGGCCATAGCCAGATCAAAAATACGTTTCATTTTTTTATCGGCCACAGACCCACACAAACATACACAGACTTTTTTCAAACTTACATCTCATTCGCGAAGCAACAACAAGCGGAAGTATACGTTGACTTTATAAATAATGACCATTATTATGATTATAACTATTATAACAACAATTAAGGAGGCGTTCATGCAGATTGACAGTTATATTGCCGTCACTAAAGCCAAGGCCAAGCTGCTTGACATGATACGAAACATTGACGACAGGGATGACACAATAGCTATTACTAAAAATGGCATACCGAAGGCCGTTATAATGTCCATGGAACAATACGAGGCAATGTGCGAGACTATGGCAATCATGGCAGACGAAGACATGATGAAACAGATGCGGGCTTCAATAAAAGACATGCAAGAAAAAAAAACATTGGTTGATTTAGAGGACATTCTTTAATGTACCGAGTCAAATTAACACCTACCGCTGGCCGAATGTTCAACAGCCTGCACCCAACAGTAAAAAAACAACTTAAATCAATACTCAAAGAACTTTACGAAAACCCGTATCTTGGAAAACAGTTGCGGAACGAACTGATCGACTTCAGATCATTAAAAATGAAACGCTACCGAGCAATATATCAAATTGATAACCGGAATAAAGAAGCAATTATATATGCAATTGGACACCGCAGAGATATTTATGAGATAGTCACTAAACTTGTAACGAAACACTGATCTACGACATCCGGCCTCTGTCTTTTCATCTTCTAACCTTCTTATCTTCTTTCCCAGTCTGTGTGCGTCTGTGGCTAATTACTTCTTTTCAAAATCGTTTCAACCACCCGATTCAGATCCCCCTCCGTCATAGCCGTCCCCGACGGCAAACAAAGCCCTCTCTCAAACAAATCCTCGCTGACCTCTCCCCCAACTCTCCTATCTATATATATTCTTTTCCCATTTTGCTTTTTTTTGCGGCTAAATCACAATCAAACACTGCTTGAAGATGCATAGGCTTCCACACTGGCCGCGCCTCAATATTCACGGACCCCAATGCCAATCTCACTTCTTCCCTATCTGCCCCAAACTCTTCCGGAGTTATCAAAATGACCGTTAGCCATCGGTTGGACCTTCCATAAGAAGCCTCGGGCATAAATTCAATCCCTGGAATATCGCCCAACGCCTTTCGATAATAGGCAAATATTTTGCGTTTTGCTTCTACCCTCTCATCAAGGACCCTAAGCTGTCCACGACCAATCGCCGCCAAGACATTGCTCATACGATAATTATAACCAATCTCTGTATGCTCGTAGTGCGGGAAATCCTCCCGGGCCTGTTGCGAAAGATTGCGGGCATAATCAATGAATCCCTTATCATCCGAAGCCAACATCCCCCCGCCCGAAGTTGTAATAATCTTATTTCCGTTAAACGAAAAGACCGCCGCCTTCGCCTCAGCCCCAGCGTGGCAGTAATTTTCTCTCGCCAAGCCGCCAAGTAAAGCATTATCTTTTTTTTGTTCACCATTTGCGTCTCTGCGCCTTTGCGTGAGATAAAACGCTCCAAGAGCCTCCGCCGCATCAGCCACCAGCGGCACCCCATATTCCTCACAAATCCCCAAAATTCTCTCATAATCAACACACTGTCCATAAAGATCCGTCGGAACCACTGCCTTCGGCATCTTCCCCCGACTCTTGCAATCCTCGAGCGCATTCTTTAATAAATCCGGGTCCATGTTCCAAGAGGTTCGATCACAGTCCACAAAAACGAGACTCGCTCCTTGGAAAACAACCGGAGTTACACTGCCGATAAAAGTCAAGGTTGAGGCAATAACTTCACCCCCCTGCCCCACTCCAAGAATCCTGAGCGCCAGATGCATAGCCGCAGTCCCGCTGGAAAGGGCAAGGCAATGTCTGATTCCGACATACTCGGCAAACTCCCGCTCAAAAGCATCCACCTGCGGCCCAAGCGGCGCAATGTAATTGCTTTCAAATGCCTTACGAATAAAACTCATTTCCTCTCCGCTCATATGAGGCGGAGAAAGAAATATTTTTTCTGTTTTTCTGTTTGTCATCACTCTCTGCGTCAATCTGTGCAATCTGCAAATTTGATAATTTTGACCGGAACACCTGCAGCAACAACATTATCCGGAATATCCCTATTCACAAAACTCATCGCTCCCACAACCGCATTCTCACCCACTATTACCCCCGGCATTACAATGCTATGACTCCCTATCTTGCAATTCTTTTTCAAAACGACTTTCCCCTCTTTATTATCAATCGTGGAAACCGAATAGATTGAGCAGTGCGAACCTATCTGCACCTCATCTTCAATAGTCACGCCAAACTTCGCATTAATATATGTAAAGGCCCCAATATCCGTCTTGTACCCAAGACTCAAATTATGCTTGTGCTGAACCACCCAGTTATATTTAGTTGGCTTGCCTTCTTCAATCTCTGGATATTCCCAATCCTTGAACCGATCATTCATCATCATTTCCTCCACGCAAAGACCCCAAAAACTCCTGCGCCGTGGCTTCTCCAGCCTGGCTGATTCCATCCCTCCTCAGCACCTTCACAACCGTCATCAAAATAATCTTCACATCCAGCCACACCGACCAGTTATCCACATACCACACATCCAGTTTAAACTTCTCCTCCCAGTTTATCGCATTCCGCCCATTCACCTGAGCCCAGCCCGTAATCCCCGGCTTCACCTCATGCCGTCTTGCCTGTTCCGGTGTGTAACGATCCAGGTACTGCATGAGCAGCGGCCTTGGCCCGACAATACTCATATCTCCCTTGATCACATTGAAAAATTCCGGCAATTCATCCATGCTGGTCATCCGCAAAAACCGCCCCAGTCGGGTCAGCCGCTCGCTATCCGGCAGCAAATTTCCATCTTCACCCCGCTTATCAGTCATGGTGCGAAATTTGCAAATGGCAAAAGGCTTGCCATGCAATCCCGGTCGCACCTGCCGAAAAAGCGCTGGTGATCCGATCTTAAGACGTACCAGAACAGCTATGATCAACATAAGAAGGGATAAGAAAAAAAAGGCAGGGATACTCAGCGCAAGATCAAAAAGGCGTTTGATATGCCGCATCAACAATTTCCTTCGCAATCTCATTCTCAGTCATGGTTTTTCTTTTATCTTTGCGCCTTTGCGCGAGACAACTAAATATCAGGTGGCAAGGTTAAAGGTATGCTCAACTTTCAAAAACGCTTTTTCCGCGCCTTCAACACTTGTTTCTGTTTCAATTAAGGGAAAATCCCTGTCAAGAAACTCCAATTCACACCCATCCGGCAACTTCTTTATCAATTCAGGATGATCTGTTAAATACCTTAAAAAATCAAAGACTAACGCGATATTTTTCTTTACAACTTCGTCTTTTCTCATTTTCTTAATCTCCTTCTATATCGATCCCGATACCACTTCCATCGGAATCCTGTAATAATCCCCCAAATCTTGACCACATGCCATCTCTTCCCGCGTTAACAATGTTTCGTAAAGCTTTTCTCCATGCCTCGTGCCGATAATGCTGATTGGATTATCTGCTTTTAACAGCAGCATTGGTGTGCAGCGCCTCAATCGGAAAAAACTCACAAGATGGCACCTGCTTCAAGGCTGCGGCATGGAACACAAAATCAACTCCGATCATTGCATCCCGCAGGCTGTTTGAATCACGCACATTGTCGATATAAAATTTCAATTTTGAATCAGCATATTCTTTGCGCATGTCATCCTGCTTTTTTTCATCGCGGGAAAAAATGCGGATTTCTTCGATTCCCGAATCAAGAAACCTTCTGAGGACTGCATTGCCAAAGGTACCGGTACCGCCCGTTATAAGAAGTGTTTTGCCTCTAAACATTCATGTCTCTCCTGAAAAAGCATCCAATTATGCCAACAGCGTAACGCCGGTAGCGTAATTGCAAATAGACGTTATCAGCTACCAGGTACGCCTGATCCATTTTTTGAAAAACAGATCATAAATTATATAACTACCGTTTTCTTGTTGAATCAGCTCCTTTTTTAACAATTTTTTAAGCGCTTTCTGGATGGATGAAGGTGGGCCGAGTCCGTATGTTTCCAGAAACTTTTTACTGAATACTTCAGGGGATTCTTCCTTTGCCAGGGCAACCATAAGGTTCTTTTGCTTGATGGTCAGTTCCTCCCACATGGCAATATAAACGCTCGATTCCCTTGAAATAAGAATATCAAGAGCCTTACCGGTATCAGCTTCAGTAATCACCCTGCTATCCATGCATAATTCCCATAAAACATGGCACAGCATCTGGAAATAATAGGGATGACATTCTGTATTATTCAATATACTTTCCAATTCATTAGAACCAATCACAATATCCTGATCTGAAAATTTCTTTTTTGCAAAAAGGCCTAATTCTTCCTGATTGATTTTGCCCAATGAAAAGTGTTTTCCACTTTTATAAAAGGGCCGGTTGGGGTTGTTAAATATATCCCGCATCAAATGTGTCTTACTTCCCATGAATATATATGAAACATTCCTGTGATTCTGAAATACAGATCTCATTTTTCTTTCGATTTCATCATCATCGAAATTTGCAATTTCCTGAAATTCATCAAAGACAACAACAGCGGATTTATTTTGACGGTCTGCCTCTTTATTAACAGCACACAACAGGTCATCGATGTTCGGTGAAATACTGCCAGTTCGGTCAAATTCAAATTCAAGATGAAAAAACTGATCATCCATCACAACTTTTGGTATAATTCTTGGAAGATATTCCTTTATTTTTTTTACAACCTGACGAGCGCCACCAGAAATCCCGGCTGATATGGCTCCGGCATATATCTCGATAAATTTGCCTTTATTGATAGCCGGATACAGGTCAATATAAAAGGTAAGGATTCCTTTCGCCTTTACTTTACGCAGCGCCTGTTTTATAAGTGAAGTCTTGCCATATCTCCTTGGAGAGAATATTATGACATTCTGACCGTTTTTAATGTCTGCAATCAGCTCTCTCGTTTCCCGGGTACGATCACAAAAATTATCACCGCTTACTGTTTCACCATATACAAAAGGATTTTTCATGGGTTTTCCTTTTAGAGTCTTAGAGTCGGAGAGTCTTAGCCCATCTTTTCGAATAAAAAAAACAAACCCTTTAATTACAGCATGTTAATTTTTTAAAATCTTCGTTATGGCACTACTTTTGTTCATTTTGTTTATAGTTGTCTTGATCGTTCTGCCAGGATGAGGGCATAAACCTAAAGCAGAATATATTTTCTGTTGTCTTGGCTCAGGCCGTGTGCTTTTTCTTACATGTACAACAGCATCATCTCGACACTGCATGGAAATTGTTATGCGATTTTGACCTGTCAGTTGTTTTCTCAAATCAGACCAGCTACTATTTATACCTGTCTTTTTCAATCGATAACGGATACTGTGAACTAAATGGTAGGCCAAAACACTGATAAAAAGATGAGCTGTTACCCGTTTTGTAAGTTGGTGGAAAACCGGTCGCATACCAAGCTCGGATTTCAGTGATCGAAATACTGCCTCCAGATCCGTCAGCATTGTATATGTACACCATAGAGTAGCTTCATCCAGTTCCGTGGGGGTTGTTCTGAGACAATATACTCCGGGCAAACTATCTTTTGTATCTGCGATAGTTTGGCGTGTCCAAAGTATCTTGACAGCATTGCCACTTTTTTCATCTTTAGATACTTCTATCTTATAATGCTTTGCGGCTTTGGAATATTGCTGTTTCAAACGGCCTATTTTTTCCAGAACTTTATCGTATTTTTTTAAACATCCTTTTTTATGCAAACCTGACTCAAGCTTGCTGATAGCCTCTTCAAAGTGTACAGTAAAACGATCATTAATGGCCCGTTCTTTCTTTTCCCGCTTTGTAGAGTGACAATACAACAAAACCTCATTATTTTCTGAATCAATAACTTTTTGTACTTTTACTGTGCCGTCATCGTCTTGTTTTACTACAACTGCTTCATCTTCATTAAACTCCCGATGACGCTTTCGGCTGACTACAATATAAGGATAACTGTTTCCCTTGAGCCATTTAATATTATCTTCAGTGGCAATTCCTGCATCCATTACTATAGTAGCTTTTAATGGTTCAAAAAGATTCCGGGACAAATTTTTTCTTTCTAACTCCTTAATCATTTTTGCCAATGTTGACGGTTCACTTACGTTTCCCTCAAATACTTTGCTGCGCTTGGGAAAGCCACTGCTGTCCAGCACCAAGGCCAGAGTTACCAAAGGACAATCGGAACGTTTCTCTTTGGAATGCCCACGTTTACCCAGCTCATTTGCTTTACTGCTGCCTTCAAAATAGGTGTTAGTTAGATCATAAAGGGTTATTGTCTCTTGAAATCCAAACAAATTCTTTTCTTGTAAGTATAGATGATTTTCTATAGCTTCCTTATTATTGAGAAGCTGATCAGATATTTTATACATTTTGTACAGATTGATCTTATTGAAATCATAACTAATTAATTCTCCCAGTCCTGAAACATTCCTGAGCCAGTAATGCGTTGCCAGTTCGCTGCCTGGTTGGCACATACGGCCTATTATTGTACCGGTTGCTACTGCGAGTTGGGGGCCATTGAATCCCAGGGCTTTGAGTTTTTCACCTATTTTTAAAAAATCAAACGCCTCCAGCGCCACATGTTCACAGCTTACACTGCGCGGTCTGAGCATTTCCAGACTATCTATATCTACCTCACGGTAGTCCGGCTGATCATTATCAGCTTTATTTTTCTGCTGAGAATGAATAATTTTAGCTGCATAATTTTGAGCAAGTTTCTCTATTTCTTCAGGAATTTTAAAAAAACTCTGCTGACCACTAATAATCTCCTGAATCCGTGAAGATAGTTCTGGCCATTGATCCCGCGGTAGAGAAAAGCCCGTGCCAAGATTGAGTAATGTGAGCTGGCTGACTCCTTTTGCAGTTCGTTCGGATTGAACCAATCTATAGGTATAATATTGACTGCCGTCTTTTCGACTTTTTATTGAGGTTCTTCTAACATACATGGGGCTTAATATAGGCACATGCATATTGATAGTCAAGCATTTTCTTTATTTTATGGCACTACATTGA
>JAUWFS010000192.1:0-6448 GCA_030606805.1 Deltaproteobacteria bacterium | reverse complement strand
CTTTAGGTTTATGCCCTCATCCTGGCAGAACGATCAAGACAACTATAAACAAAATGAACAAAAGTAGTGCCATAACGAAGATTTTAAAAAATTAACATGCTGTAATTAAAGGGTTTGTTTTTTTTATTCGAAAAGATGGGTTAAGCTCACTTATGCGCGAGTTTCAGACGTTCTTAAATTTAATTGCCCGCTGCCTCTGGTTAATCTCATATTTGAGTTTTCAAATTTCTGATAACTCAAAAGGTAAACGCATCAGGCACAAAATTTTTAGCTTGCGTTACAGACTTTGTTGTGTTATTTTCAGAAAAACTTGATTTGCTTAATGCTATCATATGTAGATAGATGATATTCTTTATAATTAGGGCTTATTGAATATAGTACGTGTAATTTACTATTAAAAAACTTCAATTTCAAAAGGAATCAATTTAAAGCTAAAGGAGGGTGAATTTTTATGAAAACTTTAATTGGCGGGGCCATCGGAGCTGTTCTGGGTCTTATTGGCATTTCAATATGGTGGCACGAGTTTTTGCAGCTTTTAGTCGGTGCTATCCCTGTAGTGCTTCTACTTGGAGGTGGATTGGCTCTTTATCTGGGCTTTGATGAACTGAAAGATACCTGGAAAAAAGATGAGACAGCCCCTGCTTCAACTGCTACAGGGGATGTAGAAAAATATAAAAAAGAAATCGTTGAACTGAAAGGTGAAATTGAAAAATTAAAATCAGCCTAATCATAATCTGAATAACTTCAAATTGAGACCTTTGAAAAATGTTTCCCGCTATAAGCGGGATTAACTGCAGGAATAGAGCTTAGCTTATAGCTGATGGCTTTTAAGCTCATAAGATAAAAAGGCGTAACAGCCTAACATAGTCTGACGCCGGCACGAAGTGAAGCCTTAGCAGTATTTGGGCAAAAGGGGGCGTTTTGCAAAGGTCTCAAATTAAGAGCCCTGCTTAAAATTAGGCAGGGCTCTATAGATATTGTAACCGTTCACGGTTGTCGGTTCACAGTTCACAAAGATGACCCCCATAATTCTCCTCTATTTTCTGTTTTTTTCAACCGTGAACCGATAACTGTGAACGGTTATTATATTTTTATATCTTTTTTCTTACTGCTGATGTAGCAAGATAATCTGCTCTTTCGTTTCCATCAATATTCGCATGCCCTTTTACCTTGTAAAACTTCAACTTTCTGAATTTTAAAATAATCTTCTTTATTGATTTTATTAATTCCGTATTCTTCTTTGCTTTCCATCCAAGAGTAAGGACTCCGTGAGCATAGGAACTATCTGTAAAAATTTTTACCGGAATATCGGTTTTTTTTAATTCCAGCAAAGCTACTCGAATAGCCTCAAGCTCCGCAATATTGTTGGTTGCAGAACCTATATATTTTGATATTTCCTTTTCATGGCTTCCATAAAGCAATAAAATACCTATCCCTGAAGGGCCGGGGTTGCCGGAAGAGGCCCCGTCTGTGTATATGCAGATCATATCCTGCTCTTCCGGAGGTTGTTTTTCTGATTCAAATGCCTTTTTTTTACTTGTTTTACACGGTTTTTTTTTATTAGAAACTTTTTTATTATCCTCCCGCGGATCAATGGGTTTAACATTGTCTTTATTCACCCAGTACTCATAATCCTGCTCAAGCTGGTACTTGATTAACACTTTGCCGTTTTTAACAATAGGCTTTCCATTTTTATCAATATTCAGCCAGACCTTGTTTTTTCTAAACTTCATACGTTTCCAGCCTGTTTTTTTTTCTTTTTCCAAAACAACGTCTCCTGTAACACTTTAGCGCTTTTAAATATTATTTTTGTAATAGTTCACCACGGATTTTCACGGAATTACACTGAATTATCAATGGACCTACTCTCAAGCGAGTTATTTTGAGATAATTGATCAATTGAGCTTCGTTCTGATTTGTTGTCTTTTTTATTGCCTTGTTTTTTACCAAGAGATTAGCTATGAATCTACATCCAAATTTAATGTTATTATAGTAAGTTACTTATTGTTTATAATTTTCAGTGAAGTTCCGTGGTGAACTATTATTTATTTTTTTTGCAGGATTAACTGGATATTCAGGATTTCAATTACGGTAAAGATGGAACATTTTGCTTATTTCAATAAACTCATTTAGATCATCTTGCCAGGATCCTGCTATTTCATCTATATCGTCATTTTTTTCTATGCGCCGCCGTATTTCCTTGTCTCCAATTATAAGGTCTATGGGAAGCCTTTTATGTTCATACTCATAAGGAGGCTGTTTCCACTCGAACTCACCTTTGTGATGGAAACAGACCGACTTGAGCAATTTAAGGGAAGTGATATATGGATTAAATTTATTCGGATCAGTTACGTGAACTTGAAATCCTCTACATAGGGTTCCCTTCCACTTGTTTGACGTAGGCTCAAATACATTATATCTGAGTATTGCCCCCTCCAATTTGCTGCCCCCCATATCGAAAAGAACTTTTTCAGTATCAATAAAAGGAGCGCCAAAAACCTCAAAAGGCTGGGTTGTTCCACGCCCCTCGGAAACATTTGTGCCTTCCCAAAGCACCTGGCCAGGATAAACCAATGCAGACATAGTGGTTGGAAGATTTGGTGATGGAGGAATCCAGGGAAGACCAGTATCATTAAAATACATATTCCTGTCCCAGCCTTTCATCGCAATAACCTCAAGATCACAACCTGTTCCATAGTAATTATTGAATAAAAGAGAAAGCTCACCCATTGTCATCCCATGACGCATGGGAACAGGAAAACGCCCTACAAATGAGTTGCATTCCGACGACAGGCAGTTGCCTTCTATCACAGAGCCGCAGACAGGATTAGGACGGTCAAGAACTACTACTTTTTTGCCGAATTTTTTTGCGGCTTCAAGACAGTAGGACATTGTATAAATGAAAGTATAAACACGGGTGCCGACATCCTGCAGGTCAATAACAAGCACATCAATGGGATCAAACATTTCTTTTAAGGGTATTCGAGTTTGGCTGTAAAGGCTGAAAACAGGAATCTTTAATACCGTATCAATCATATCCTCCGACTCAATCATGTTATCCTGTTTTTCAGCAAAAAAACCGTGCTGCGGTGAATATAATGCAGCAAGCTGACCGGGCATCTTTAAATTAATTAATTCGCTTGCATGGCGAAAATTCCTGTCAACTGAAGCGGAATTGCTTAATAACCCCAAACGGCTACCTAATATCCATTTGGGGGGGGACTCAATAAATCTTTCAAGACCTGTTTGAACATATATCATCTTATCTAATACTCTCTAATTTCTCTCTATCCTGGCAACCGACTCTATGTGATATGTATGCGGAAACATATCAACCGGTTGCACTTCCAATACTTTGTAATCGTCTTTTATCATACCGAGATCCCTTGCCATTGTCGCTGGATTACAGGAAACATAGATAATTTTAGCTGGAGCCATATCAAGAATCTGTTTAACCACATTCTTATGCATCCCTGTCCTCGGGGGATCAATTATCATAACATCAGGCTTTTTTATATGCTCAAGACAATCCTTTATATCGCCAAGGATAAAACGACAATTTGAAATTCCATTATATAGACAATTAGCTTCCGCGTCCTGTACCGCACTTTTAGAAATTTCTATTCCTGTCAACTCCTTTGCTGAATCAGCAAGAAAAATAGCTATCGTGCCTGCTCCGCTGTAAAGGTCAACAACATACTCTTTCCCCGACAACCCGGCGTATTCCTTGACTTTTTCGTACAATATCTCAGCACCCGATGTATTAGTCTGAAAAAAGGAATTTGCGGATATTTTAAACTCAAACAGAGCGATTTTTTCCTTTATAAATGGACTGCCGGCAAGAAGTATCTCGTACTCTCCAACAGCAATGCCTGCCTTGCGTGTATTTATATTGTTTATTACAGATACGATTTCCGGGTATTTGGCTGTTAACAAGTCGGATAACGGCTTGACAATCTTACTGGATTCTTCCGCAGTTACTATATTTACCATCCACTGGTCATAAGCCGCAGAATGTCTCAGCATAACAAAACGCCAGAAGCCGATGTGGCTCCGAAGCCCATATACCGGAACATTTGACTCCTTGATATAGGTTCTAACATCATCGAGAATATTGTTTCCAAGCGCGGGTTGAAGCAGACATTTTTTGGTATCCAGCACCTTGTGAAAAGTTCCCGGCACATGAAGCCCAAGAGCAAAATCTAAATCCGTATTTTCCATGCCCATTTCATCAGGCATAAGCCATCTCCTGTCTGAGCAGGAAAACTCCATCTTGTTTCTGTATCCATAAATCAGCTTCGATGAAATGGTGGAATGGACGGGTACTCCCTTTATCATCCCAATATGCTCAAGTGAATCAATAACATGCTGCCGCTTGTAATCAAGTTGTTTGTCATATTTTAAAAATTGCCATTTGCATCCTCCGCACTGACCGCTGTATATACAGGGAGGATTTATCCTGAATGGTGATTCATCAACCATCTCGACAACACGGGCAACAGCAAAGTTCTTCTTCTTTTTTATTATGCGGGCAATTACAATATCTAACGGAACGGTATGGTCAACAAAAACGGTGAACCCGTCTTTGTGCGCGATCCCTTTGCCGCCAAATGCCAGCCCAGAAATTTCAAGTTTAAGTTCTTGTCCTTTTTTAACAGTCATAAAGATGCTCCTTTAAGTGCCTGTTTAAAACGTGGAAACCATAGCGAAAATGCAACTCTTATTTCACGACAGGCCATAAACTGGACATAAGGGGTTGGAAAAACCCAAAGAAATAATTGTGGAAACAGAAGAAAAGATTGGAGGGGAACTAAATAATTTTTTTACCGCTAAGAACGCGAAGTCACGCAAGGATTTATATTTTTAAAACTCTTTTCCTGGCGCTTCTTAGCGTTCTTGGCGGTAATATATTATGATTTATAACAGTATTGTTTTATTCATCCGCTTATTCTTCCTTTGGTTTCAGGTGCTCGGGAATCTCCATTGCCTCAATCAAAAGCTCACTGAAGAATTTGACGTGCATCCCAAGCTTATATCCGTCAACAATATCCTCAACACCACTGTGACAGTTATGACAGGGTGTTACAATGGTATGAGCGCCGGTTCTTTTAAAATTTTCCGACTGTATTTTAGCTGACTGGACCCGGATTTTTTTCCATGGCGGGCCACAGTTAATAGTATCCCCGCCTGCATTGCAACAGAAGGCATGCCTGTCATTTGGCATAAGATCTACAAAATCTTCGCACACAGCACTCATAATATATCGCAGTTTTGAACCCAATCCCGCGTTTCTTATAATATTGCACGGGTACTGGGCAGTAACCGGTCCTTCGACTTTTTTTGCTATTTTGATTCTGCCGCTTTTGATCAGGTCATAATAAAATGCTACTGCATGAACAATCGGTATGGGCGGACTCATCCAGCCCAGCCAGGTAGGTCCGTCATATTCTCCCCCCCTGAATGCATGACCGCATTCACCCATAACTATTTTTTTGACCTTGAGCCTTTGAGCTGTTTCATGATGAAGCCTTTCCACTCTGGCCATGACTTCAAAATCACCTGAATACATGGCCATATTGCTGTTATCCCATCCGGCAGTTGCAGGCATTGTCCAGTCAAGTCCAGCCACCTTCATGATTACTGTAATATTGCCAAGGAGCTGTGCTAAAAACTTTGGTTCAGGCCCGATAACAGAGTACATTATTTCCGCGCCTTCTTTTTCAAGTGGCAAACGGGCGCTTGGCACATATCCCTGTGCTTCTTCTTCCTGCCACTGGAGAGTATCTATCCATTCATCCGGTTTTACCCACATCTGGTTCATTGTGGCAGCATGGCTGTTAACCGTATCCTGCAGGTAAAGAGGCACCATTTCCAGCTTTGCGCATATCCTGCGAACAACAAGCATCATGTATGCGATATCGATTCCAAACGGACAATACATGCCGCAACGCCGGCAGACATTACATTCGGTATGGGCGATTTGAGAGCATCTTTTGATAAATGCCGCGTCAACCTTTCCTTTTTTTTCCAGCATTACCCAGATGGTATCTTTTACCTTTGTAACCGGAGCAAAACTGACATCCCTGTCATTAGAAAGATACCAATGACATGCCTCTGCACATAATCCGCAGTGAATACATGTATTAACGTAAGTTTGCAAACGCACGCCGGTTTCTTGATCTATAACTTCATTGATAACTTTTTCTATTTGTTCTTCGGTGAGTATTTTCTCGGTCTGGTCCATGAGATCATCTACGACCGGTTCTCTTATAGCTATGGTGGGTTTCATAATATTCTCCTTAACATCGTTTTGCTGTTAAATTTTACCAGTCCTTTGAATGTTTCCAATAACCCTGTTCACTCCCGAATAATGCTCTTGTAAAAACAAAGAAGAGCATGTGGCTTAGCCTTGTAAAAGGAATGGCTATCAGCATTATCTCACCTGCAA
>JAUWFS010000046.1:0-17234 GCA_030606805.1 Deltaproteobacteria bacterium | reverse complement strand
TGTAATAGAACTTCCTTCCACCCTTTAAGGCCGGGTAGCGTCCAGTCACCGTAAATTCTTTTTACATTGGCGGTTCCATACGTTGCAATTTCCGATAGTAGCCCTTCAATAATTGAGGGTTGGGCATTGTCTGCATCTATTAATACGGCCAATTTTTCAATTTTTTCGTCTGACATATTTCCCCTTTTATGTTTCTAACCAGCATGAGGCGCGGCGGCTTTTTGCCGTCGCCCTCAATGCTGATGTTGTGTGCCGGGCAAGGCCCGGCTGCTAAATGGTGATGGTCGATATTTATGACACAAATATCGGGCAAAGTCCAGACCCAGCCTGATGGAGGCGAAGGGTAGCCAATGGCAAGGGGATTGTCGCGAGGCAATTTCTGAAGGAGGCTGGAGGCAAAAGCGTGGGTCGACGTACAGGTATGCCCCGTATCGAAAGTTAGAGGGCAGGCAGATGAGGCGGGGGACTTCGGGACGAGTCCGCAACACAGGATAAAGTCCTCTATCCATCATGGTGAACTCCGTATATCTGACGATCGTGCGCTGAAAGTAGCCGAGGTTCACCCCGGGAGGCCCACTGCATCTCGTAATGACATCTGTGTGAAACTGACCGGAATAGGGAAGGCCGGTATAACAAATATCCCCGGCGTTGGTGAAAGATCGTGTCCTGACCACCAGCGAGCCAAACTCTGCGAGGAGAGGAAACCACGAATTGAGGGATACGACGGCAGTTGAAATATCGAGTGAGCAAACCGTAAGGGGCGCTTAACGTGTAGTGGGAGTCAGCAGAGGGCGGTAAGCCAGGGAAACGAGCCGTGAACACCACGGAGGACTCACCCTGGTGAAGGCCCGAACGGTGCCACCTGCCGAATGGCAGGGGTAAATGAGAGCGGTTAGTAGGAGGTATTTCTAATGTGCTAATTGAGGCACATTGCGTAGTATTATCCAAAAGCCCAACAGAACAGATTCTTCTTAAGTAGTAACGTTCTTGAGAGGGACAACACGGAATGTGAGGACAAGTATGAACTTGAATGCACAGGAAGTGCCTGCCATTCATGCGGATAACCGTGTCGAGTTTGGTTAGAAGCAAATTGGTGGGAGAAAAAAAAGTAGTTTCAATCACTTTGCCCCCTGGATCTGATTCTGCCTGATCAGCCGAACCGCGCAGTACGGACCCGTATGATGCGTGGTGTGGGAGGGGCGTCCCTATCCCGATGTGTGTTAAAGCTCCATAATATCAGAAGAATCTGAATATGGAATTATTTCACCTATGGATTTGTTTTTCCATATTTGCTCCCTATGTGCAGCGTTGTATACCATTCGCTTTTGAGGGAAGATTTTACTAATTCTTTTGATAATGTTATTCTCCTCGACGGACAATGGCTCTGACTCTGTTTCGTCACTTTTTTTAATTGTGTCAATAAGGTCTTGATAGTTGTTCACTTGAGGGCCATATGGTAGCGCTGCATAGGTAGCGCCTGTCATGCTTTTCCCAACATCTCGATGAGATACCATATCTGCATACCAAAGGTATTTAGCGGCATATAGTAACTTGTCCCCTTTTACCAAAAGTTTTGTGGCAAGCTTGGCTTCAAATTGCATTAGGACTAATTTTATTCTTGGGATAAATAGTTCTCTATTACCTGTAAAATTAAAATCTCTTTCCTTATGCCAAAAAACGTTTCTCAAGGCTCTATCCATTGGCTTGCTTTGAATGATTCCACCTTCCCAACGTTTAATACTGGCAATGCCTACAGTCATTTTGTTCGCAAGTGATTTTTGCGTTAACTTATATTTTTTTCTGTATTGCTTTATTTCTTTACCTGACAAAATACCAACCTCTGAGCGATAAGCATCAGAGATTGCTTTTTGGGTATTTGCAATCTGTTCTTTGGTCGCAATATCCAGTTTGCATAACGGACATGTATAATTTTCCTCAGTGTAAATTATGTTAACATTTCGGAATTCAATATTTTTTTTACTTTCCCTTAATTCCATTTTACCATGACCGGCAGGGCATTGTATTTTATTATT
The DNA here is from genome assembly GCA_030606805.1 of Deltaproteobacteria bacterium. GTDB lineage: Bacteria > Desulfobacterota > Desulfobacteria > Desulfobacterales > ETH-SRB1 > B13-G4. The sequence continues at coordinate 15,201 of JAUWFS010000046.1, read as the reverse complement.
AGCCATTTGTACACCTCCCTAATGACCGAGCAGCAATTCTCATTATGAAAAAATAAATTAAAATTCAATAGGTTAGAGATTCTATTTGCCCTTAAAATATCTAATTTTTCAGCTAAAATTAGAGAATATGACTATTTTAGGGTGTTAAACAGGCCTATTAATCTCTGTAACCATCATGCAAACATCCCATATTTGCCTGTAAAATAAGGAGAATTTCTATAATTAGAATTGCTGATGACCGAGCTAAATAGCACGCCTGTATTCTGTTAACGACATAGGCAAATAATTTGTAAAGCGCCCTATGTTATTGTTTTTTATATAATATAAACAATCTATGGTATAGATGATCTATGTTTATGTAGCGATATTAAGTAAATGTGCTCATTTGCTAATGCAAATTTGAAATAAATAATTTCATTTAGAAAATCAGACTTTTCTCTAAATGCAAAAAGTTCCAAACCATTTATTTCCTGCTTATAAGATTTTTGAGGTGGTTTGCCGCCAACATAATTTTCAGGACTTGCTTTGTTCAGTAAATCTGTAAGAATTTGCTTTATCTCGGAACTAAATAAATACCCCAACTCAAGAGCATCTGAAACAAGTGAGCTTTGATTTATGAATAGTATGTGGCCATTTATAACAGCTTTTTTTGCCTGCTGGATTTTATTTGTTATTTCCTTGTGAGATGGCCGTTTCATATTAGATATTAAACTTATAGTATCAATTGATACCTTTTGTCAAGTGGAGAGCTTCGAAAAAAAATTTGATGAACGGATAAGAGGATATTTTGTCGACACATAATGTCCCCGAGGTACGAGGGGACATCGTGAAAGTCACCAGCCGGAAAAGCCAAAGATAAAATTGGCAAATGCAATTTTTACACAAAATGACGTTAATGCGGAAAATGCCTCGGTTTTTCTGGTTGGGTGTACTGATTTGTTATGCATTTCAAATGATTTTGAACCAGTCCTCGTCAACGGAGACTTGTTCAACTAATTCTTTTTTTATTCCAAGCCCTAATTCCTTTAATTTTTCTGCAAGATGGTCTCCGTCCACTAAATCAATAGGTGGAGCACCATCACGGGTAGCTTCACGAACAGCATCACGTGTGAATGTTCCCGTGGTTATAAACAAACCTTTATCAGCACGGCCAATCATAGCACCTCGAAAATCCCGAATATCTGAAGAGGAAACAGAACCTTGATATTTTTTGCACTGAAAGACTACGTGAAAGCTTAAAAGTCCACTTAAACGCATAATTCCCTTGCCATCAATCCCACCATCACCTGATCTTCCTGTCACCTCGACCTGGACAAAGCCGGATTCTCTCAAAATTCGTTTTGTTAAGCGTTCAAAACCGTCAGGAGAAAGCTCCTGAGTAAGAAGATGATGAAGAGTGTTACGCCACGACTCAGTTTCATCAGGAATTTCCACCTCGTTTTCATCCTTTATGGCATCTTCTTTTTGAACCAGCTCTTTTTGTTTTTTGATTTCGGCACGAACCGTTTTAATAACTTCTTGAGGATCTATCTTGGTTGCTTCTCGTTTTTCAGGAACAATTATCCAAATACCACGGTCAGAGTTGTCCAACATGCCGTACTTTTTCAAATAAGTACGAGCCCATGCTAAACGATACTCAATCTCTGTCTGGCTACTTTTTTCTGGATTATGAGGCACGTTTAATATTTCTTCGGGTAGATCAGATAATTCTGCAACCTTCTGCGCAATTTCCTCAACTGACCCGGAACCTCCCAATTGATGAAGAGCTTGAAGCAGGGGATTCATCAGCTCATGGTATGTAGGTATTTTGGTTGAATTTTTCACAATTGTTCCTCATCAAAATGTATAACGTTGCGCCTCAGGGATGGCCGGCAGCCGGAGGCTGTTGTAAGATCAAGTCTACCTTTGACTCTTATTAATACTGTTGGGTATTTTTTCTATCTGTCTTTTAATTTTCTTGTCGTATTTTTTAAGCTTCGAAACTCCTCTGTTATTAAGGTTTTTGTCTCGTATTGTCTTTCATGGGTCAATAGTAGACTTGACCCCATTTTGGGTCAATAGTAGACTTGACCCCATTTCTTTTCTTGACCCGGCATTAAGCCGTGGATCACCAAACATCTCTACCTTCAGCTGAGATGCTATACGTGAAACATCTGCTTCAGAGTCTCTGGCCATAGCTACCTCGATCTCGTCCATATTGAGTGTCATTACCTCCCAATTGAGATTCTCGTTTTCGCACCGAATGATCAAGTCCAAACGCATTTCCTGTAGGGTAATGCTGTCCCATCGAATAAAGACGGTTTTTTCATCATCAACTTCTTCAATTCGCCCTTGCCATCCACTAATATCGATTTTAAAATCTGGATCAAGGACACCAGATTTCACAACCACAGAATCTCCAACATACAGTGCCATAGTAGATATCCCCGCTTTTCATCTTTGATGTTGAAAATAAATTTTGTTGCTCGCCGAACAATGATTAATGGAAAAAAACGCGCAATATCATGGAACGAAAACATGCATGATGTGCGCACCTTTTGTATAGTTTACAATTTGTTGTAGCTCGTCAACTCCGAATATTGAAATCGAAAAAGCGAGCTGTTTTTCTCAATTTTGCCGATATATCCCATATGCGAGAAAAAACGCTCAATATCCCTGATATCAGAGATGTTTTTGAGAAAAAAGAGTCGATCTTAAAAGTAAGTAAAAAAAATGTTGCGTTTAATGTAAATATGCTGTCCACTAAGAAGAAGTCGGATGTTTGATAACTTGGGCCGACTGCGTAAATCATGAATCAGACGATTTTCATGTGGATTATATTTGCATATCACAATTATTAAAGCGTTTCAATTTGTTACATATAGCAGTTTTCAAAAGCTCTTAGTTGCATTAGACAAATCATAAAGAGTACTACAGTCCTTCGGAATATTGAACTTCGTCTAATTTTAGCCTGCCGGATGGATTCCCAATGCCAGAAGCTCTTCCTCATCTCTGATAAACCCTTTTTCCTAGAAAACATCACCCTGGTGCAGCCGTTTTAGGAAATCCTTCAGGGGTAGAACGTCTATGCCGTTTCAATGCTAACGGCTAAACGCTAATGGCTAAACGCACAGCTCGAAATTATTCGGCTCTTAATGCTTCAACGGGATTCAAGCCTGCTGCGCGGCGGGCCGGCATTACGCCGGCCAAAAGACCGATAATGGCGGCAAGTATTTCGGCTGTAACTACATAGAACCAGGATGTGTGTGTGGGAAGTGCCGGTATAAGCGAGCCAAGAATCCAGGCTCCTCCTGCACCTACAATAAGTCCTGCCAGGCCGCCAATGCTTGCCAGTACCACTGCCTCGCCAATAAAAAGGGCAAGTATTTGCATGCGGCCGGCTCCTATTGCTCTTAATAGACCAATTTCAGCAGTACGTTCATTGACGGCAATAGTCATTATTGTAAGGATACCAACGCCACCTACTAAAAGAGATATGCCGCCTAAGGCGCCCACAGATAGAGTCAGTATTTCAAGCACAGAACCAAGCACTTCGAGCATCTGCTCCTGGGTTGTGACGGTAAAATCCTGCTTGCCATGACGGGCAATGAGAAGGTCGGTAGCGTATTTAGCGACCTCATCAGCATCACCTCCTTCAGCATAAAGCAAATCTATTTCCATAAGGCTTTCACGGTTAAACATAGAAAGCGCCTTGGCGGCAGGAATATAAACCGCATCATCGAGATCAAAGCCCAGCATCTGCCCCTTGGATTCCATAGAGCCTGCAACCCTGAACCGTTCACCTCCAATGCGGATTCGCTGGCCCAGTGGATTGTCCATCCCAAACATTTCTTCCCGGAGTTTACTGCCTAAAACAGCAAAGGAACGTGCTGCAACAGGATCATCGTCGGGCAGGAATTGTCCTGAAGCAACCTTTATCTGCCAGACTTCCGGGGCATTGGCTCCTACTCCGAAAACAGTGGTTCTTCGGATGCGCTTACCGGCTTCCACCTGTGCGTTGCCCTGCACAACCGGCACAACAGCAATAACCTGTGGAATCCTTTTCAGGGCTTCTGCATCATTCATGCTCAGAGGACGGACATTGCTTATTATTGCACCTGACATACCGGTAGTTGTAGATTTTCCAGGTGTAATTCCGATAAGATTTGTACCAAACTGGGTAAATTCTGAAAGGACAAACCTGTGTATGCCTTCTCCAAGAGATGTAAGAAGAACCACCGACGCAATGCCGACAGCGATCCCCAGGGCGGTAAGAAAACTTCTCAAACGCTGCGTAATAAGTGACTTCAAGGCAAGCTTAACAAAATCATTAATGAGCATAGAGTTATACCTTTTAAAACTATAGACTTTCAGATAATTAATTTCACAAGGCCAGAAGGAGGAAGGCGTATTAGTTATACGTCGACGACTGATAACACAGTGAAATTATTTATCTGAAAGTCTATACTATCTTCTGGATAAAGCCTGCACTGGGTCAAGTTTCGCCGCCCTTTGTGCAGGAAAGACGCCAAAAACCAAGCCTGTCAATAGTGAAACTCCCACAGCAATTGCCACTGCCCAGAATGGTATCGGGATAGGAAAATATGGAAATATTCTTGCCAATAACAAGACGCCGGTAAAGGCAATAATTAGTCCTAAAAAAGCACCGGTTATCGATAGTATTATAGATTCAGCCAGAAACAGATGCATGATCTGACGTTTTGTTGCGCCAAGCGCCTTTATCAGTCCGATTTCGGTTGTGCGCTGGGAAACAGCGATCAGCATCACGTTCATAATTAGTATGCCCGCCACTGCCAGACTGATTGCTGCAATCCCTGCCACGGTAAGGGTAAGAGCATTTAAGATCCGGTCAAAGGTTGACAGAATTGCATCCTGAGTAATTATGGTTATATCGTCTTCTCCATCGTGTCTTTCACGAATGGTTTTTAAAATTGCCTCCCTGGCTCTTGGAATAGCCTCGCGACTGCTCGCCTGAACAAGAACCCTGAAAAGAGATGCGGTGTTAAACAGAGATTGAGCCGAAGCAACGGGTATAATAACAACATCGCTCATATCGAACCCAAGCGACTGGCCTTTTTTTGCCAGAACTCCGGTTACCCTGAAGCGACGGTCACCAATTCGTACCCATTCACCAAGCGGAGACTGATTTGCAAACAATTCTTTTTTTACTTTATTGCCTAACACACATAAAGCTTCTCCGCGTCTATGGTCACCAGATGGCAGGAATCTGCCAAGGCTCATAGACAAATGCCGTACTTCATACAGCTCAGAGGTTGAGCCAACTATTATTACCTCTCTTTCAAGCTGCTTCCATGAAACCGGCGCAGAGCCCACACTAATTGGGGATATAAGACGGATTGCAGAACTTCGCTTTAACGCAATAGCATCATCCAAAGTCAGATCACGTGGTGTTTCTCCTAACAGCGGAGGGGGGCCGCCTGTTGTCTCTGAACGACCTGGCAATATTATTAGAAGATTAGTGCCTAATGAGGAGAACTGGCTGGTTACATACTGTCTCGCGCCTTCACCAAGGGAAATTAATACTACAACAGAGGCTACACCTATAGCCATAGCTATCAGTATTAAGATAGTTCGAAATTTGTAGCCGGTTGAGGCACGAATGCTAAAATTTAGTATATCCTCTGCCTTCATAGTTTTCTATTTGCCGGGGTGTCATCTAAAATCTTGCCATCTACCATACTTATTTTTCTGACAGCTCTGTTTCCTATATCAGGATCATGGGTAACCAAAATAAGTATAATACCCTTTTTGTTAAGTTTTTCTAAAATTTCAATTACCTCTTTACCTGATGCTCGGTCCAGATTTCCGGTGGGTTCGTCTGCAAGAACAACCCGAGGTTCCATGATTGTAGCGCGCGCTATAGCTACGCGCTGGCGTTGCCCGCCAGAGAGCTGGTCAGGTCTGTGTCTGGCACGGTCTGCCAGCCCGAAGTCTTCAAGAGCTGACTTGACACGATCTTTACGTTTTTCCGGTTTTATCCCGGCGAGTATCAGAGGCAACTCAATGTTTTCGGAGGCTGTTAAGCGAGGTACAAGATGGAAGAACTGGAACACAAAACCGATCTTGTGACGTCGTACCAAAGCCTGTTGTTCATCACTTAGATCAGTTGTATTAACATCCTCGAGCATATAAAAGCCTTTATTCGGCCTGTCCAGCAAACCTATAATATTCAGCAAAGTTGATTTACCAGAGCCTGAAGGCCCCATGATAGATATATATTCGCCCTGACTTATCTTCAGGCTCACGTTATTGAGGGCATGGACATTTTCATTGCCGACCCGAAACACACGTTCAATAGAATCCAGACGAATCATTTCTCTCCATTAGTTATAATTGCTTTTGCCCCGTCTTTTATCCCCTCGCGATCCACTGTAGTAATCACCAGCTCGCCGGCTTTAAGACCTGTTATTACTTCGGTATAGTCCCAATTTGAAATACCGGTCGTTATTGTCCTTTCTTCTATCTGTCTGGAGTCGAGATGATATACAAAAACTCGTTTGTTGTCTAAAACAGCATAAGTCGGTATGCGCAATGTATCTTTATGGACATCCAGAATTACCTCAATATCGGCGCTATAACCGGCAAGTAGATGTTTAATATCCTTCTGATTTATGAATTCAACCTCAACATCAACAGTTCTGGCCTGTTTTTCCAGATCCAGCACATAGGCGGCAATACGACGCACTTTACCTTCAAAGCTCCGGTCGCCAAAAGCATCCATCCTTACCCTTACAGGCATTCCCAAGGCTATTTCCGGAGCATCAACTTCATCTATAGGCGCCACCACATAAAAACAGCTATCGTCTATCAAAACTACGGCAGGGGGAGTAGCAATACCGGGCGGTGAAGGAGTAACATACTCATTCAGCTCTCCGGTAATCTCGGCAATTACTCCATCAAAGGGTGCTATAAGGCGCGTACGTTCGAGATTAGCCTTGACAACTCTAACCCTGGACAGGCTCATTTTGGCAGATGCAACCGCTGCCTCACATTCGGCTTTGCGGACATTAGCTTCAGTTACCGCTCTGTCAGTTTCTTCCTCAGATACAGCACCTGTTTTTAGTAATTTTACCAGCCGGTCAGCCTCACGCCGGGCTATCTCAGACTGCAAACAGTTGGCTTTAGCTCGTGCCTTTGCTGCTTCAGCTTCACTTTTACTAAGAGCCACTTCGGCCACCAAATCTTTATTCCACAGATCTATCAAGAGCTGGCCCGCTTTTACCTTATCTCCTTCTTTTATGTCTAAAACGGCAATCTGGCCGCCTAAGCTAGGGGAAAGATTAGCTCGACGGCAGGCTTTTACTGTTCCAGCGCGAGTATTGGCTACAACCTTTTCTACTAAACCGCGTTCTACCGGTTTAACCACAACTTTGACAGGCTTAGGTCGAGTATAGAACCATATAAAAATACCAATTGCCGCAATAAGCAAGATCGCGATAATCCAGCGAAAAAAAGTTTGTCGGGTCATGGAGTTATTCCTTAGCTTTATTATATTTTTTAATATTTTTCTCAGGCTTGATAATAATTATTGCTGCCTTTTTGTTATTTAGATATTTTTTGGCAATGGCTGACAGATCATCTGTTGTAATTGAGGAATAATCTTTCATTATTGTTCGGCTCCAGTCAAGCTTTTGTGGATGCTTTAGAGAGCCTGAAAGAACGGTATCAAGCCAGTAATTATTTTTTTGCAGCAAATCTTTTATGCTGGTTATTGTCGGATCAAGTGCTCGTCTGAATTCATCTTCCGGAATTTCTTTTTCAACCAGATCTGAAGCAATTTGCTTTATTTCTTTTATAATCAAATCTGAATCATCAGGATCAATATGGATGAATGCCTGAAAAACTCCATAGCCGGGATAGGCTCTGCCTGGCTGGTTATAGGCTGTGGATGAATAGGCTGCCCCGAGCTTTTCGCGTATCGTCTCGCGAAGTCTGTCTGAAAAAATATCTGCCAGCACGGAAAGGCGGCGGGTTCTACTGATATCCCAGATATCTTCTGTTGGATATGCAACTATTACCAGGCCTTTTTGAATTTTTGTGGGTACGATTATCTCAAATAATTGAGCAGCGGGGAATTCGGGCGAATTTGATATTTTATTTTTTTGAAGATCAGATCTTGAGGGCAGGGCGCCAAGATATCTAACTGCGGTTTCAATTAAAGAATCCATATCAAAATCGCCCACCACTGAAACCTCGAGTTTGTCTTGTTTTAATGGAGTATGGATCCATGATCTGACTTGTTCAATGGCCAAATTTTTGAACAATTCATAAGGAGGAAGACCGAAACGGCTGTCTCCTCCTGCCAGAAAACGCTTGCCTGAAAGAAGCATTGCACCGTCGATTGAGCTGGAAAGTTTGCGGTATTGTTGTGTGAATCGTTCCATGGATAGAGAATACGCTTCCTGCCTGTAAGCCTGGTCAACAATATGAGCATATATGAGCTGAAAGAGCAGGGGGACTTCTTCTGACACTGTTACGCCTTTGAAGAAAAAGCAATCTTCATCAAAGCCGAAAATAACATTTGTATTTTTACCGGCCATTGCTCTTTTTAGTTCATCTTTTTTAAGGGAACCCAGGCCGCTTTCATTAATCACTTCTTTACTCAGTTCGGCAAGCCCCGCCATATTAGCTGGTTCAGCAGATCTGCCAGAACCAAAAGAAAGATTAACAAGTACTTCATCTGCTTCAAAATCAGTTTGTTTTAAGTTGAGGCGGATACCATTATCAAAATCAATCTGAACAATACCAAGGTCGGATATTTCTGTTCTGTTAATAATTTTGCCTTTTTTCTCAGGTTCGGCAAGATAAGGAAAAACAGCGGGTTTTATTTCAGATGGTCTCGATACTTTAACCTTGCTGCTTGTATCAAATACTTCACATATTATATCTTCAGGGGCGTTATTTTTTGCTGTAATTTTTGCATTTCCGGTTACCATTATGAGCCTGTGGTCAGATGACCAGGCATTTTTAAATGCGTCATGGGCGTCCTTTAAGGTAATGGAATTTATAATAGGAACAAGAAAATTTTTTTCCTGTTCAGGAGACATGGTAACTCTTTCATTGTTAAGGTCTTTAATTACAATGCGGGCCAGCATTTTGCTGTTTCTGGTGGGCATTTTTTTTACAGCATTATCCAGCATTGACAAAAAATCTTTTTTTACTATTTCAAGCTCTGATTTTATAAATCCGTATTTTAAAGTTTTTCTTAAGGTTTTTTCCAGGAGTGAAAGCGATTTTTCCCAGTTTTCCGGACTGGTTTCAGCAGAGATTTCAGAAAATTCTACCTGATAAAAACTGGTTCCTGAGCTGACAGAAGCTGAAGTAAATGGAGAGGTAGTTTTACTGACAATTTCATCAAGCCTGTTCTGGACTATCTGGTTTGCAATATTTTTTACAAGCTGCTTTTTTTGAAAAGCAACAGAATCGGGCTGTATGGTTTTCTTATTTATAACTTCTATTGTTACTGTTGTTTTTCCTGTTTCCTTTTCAAAATGATAGAATGTTTTGATCCCCTTATGTTTTATCTGACCGATATCAGGACGTGGTTGTATTGATGCTTTTGCATATAATGATGAGAAATTTTCTTCAATGAGCTTTGTCGCCTGCTTTTGATCAAAATCGCCTGCCATTACTAAAATCATATTATCAGGTCTGTACCATGTATCATAATAATTTTTTATAAGATTATGGTCGGCATTTTTAATAACTTCCTCTTCGCCTATTGGAAATCTTTTAGATATTCTTGTTTCAGGCAATAAGAACTTCATGACTGAAACAAATGTTCTATATGATGCTGAATCGCGGGTTCGTTTTTCAGCCAGAATTACTTTCCGTTCTCTGTCAATCTCGGATTGCAGAAGAAGGGCGTTTTCTGCAAAGTCTTTCATTACGACAAGTCCATTTTTCAGGCTTTTCTTATTGCCCTCCGGCAACAGCATATCATACACAGTTTCATAAAATCCTGTATGAGCATTTGCATCGTTTCCAAACTGCATGCCTATAGACTGAAAGTATTTTACAAGCTCTCCTGGTTTGAAATGTTTTGAACCGCAAAAAAGCATGTGTTCAAGAAAATGCGATATGCCCAGTTGCTTGTCGGTTTCATAAATTGAGCCCACCTGAACATTCAAATGCAAGCTTACCCTGTCCTTTGGATTGGCATTTTTCATTAATACATATCTGAAGCCGTTGGGCAGTTTGCCGAATAATAAAGCCGGGTCAGGAAGAAGATCGCTATTTTCATGCGGCCAATCAGGATGTGAGTTGATGTTAGAATCAGCGGTGTTTACTGCCGATGTATCTATATTGGACGATTTTAAGAAAAAGCTTTCACTATTGCCGCCCCGGCTGTAATTACAGGCTGGCGAAGATAATAAAATGAATATAATAAGAGCAGAAAGTGAAAGTCTTGCAGCAGATGATTTTAAGAGTTTTTTTAACATAAGATGAATTCCTTTAAAAACGGTTCAGGGATCAGGGTTTTTTTAATGAATTGATAGCGTATTTGGTTGCTTCTTTATGACCTCCCTCTTATTTCCATGGCCGCATGACCGACCCTTTTGTTGCCATCTCTACAAAGGGAGTGGTTCATGATCAACGAATGGCATAGAGCGGCAGGTTTTGAAACCACATCGGGATAAAGATCGGTTTGATCAAAGGTGACCCGTGGTTGATATACTGCTTAGATACCACACATAAAAAATGCTAACAATAAAAATGCAATTTTGTATGTTTTTTTGTGTTTGAGTTTTGCACGTTTCAGTTGGCCTAACAGTTCTGCTTCAGCCAGCGCCACCCGGTCGTGTTTTGTATCCGCAACTCCTTTGATTTCAAGTCTAAGCGCCGGTCGCTTGTGGAGCCCGTTAGCCAGTTGCTCAAGCTTTCTGATCTGCTCAGTCCCAAGCGCAGCACTACCGAATTTAAACTCCACAAAACTCAGCCCTTCCCCATCTCCCCCGACAAGACCAGCCAGCATGTCAAACGGGGAGCTGACGATTTTGGTGATCAGGTTGACCAGAGCGTTCACCACAATACGGCCATAACTGAACTCAGGGTCATTCAGAATCCGGCTGGATTGCATTTGAATACTTGGGCGACTTGGGTTTCCCGGTCAGTTGGAAAAAAAAGAATTGTAACGGGGTTCTACACTTTTCTTTGATGTTTAAATGGGCGTATTGTTATTAAAAATCCATTTTTCAAGTATTTCAAAGACGAGTTCTCTTTTAATCGGCTTTGCAATGTAATCAACCATGCCTGCCTTAAGGCATATCAGCCTGTCACCTTTCATCGCATTGGCTGTCATGGCAACAATCGGAATAGTGTCAAATCCCTTTTCTCTGATAACTTGTGTCGCTTCAATTCCGTCCATCTCCGGCATCTGAACATCCATGAAGATCAGGTCAAAATTCTCGGGAGATGTTGTATATTTTTCAACGGCCTCTTGACCGTTATTGGCCACTTCCACCTGATATCCGGCCTTGGTCAGCATCATCTTTGCAAGTTTCTGATTGATCAGGTTGTCTTCTACTAAAAGGATACGCGCAGAATGCTTCATATCCTCTCGAATTGAATACTGAGTAACAATTTTCGGTTTTAGCTCTTTATACTTTTTTTCGCCCAATAGTCTCTCTAACATCTTATATAGCTTTTCCCTGCGAATGGGCTTGTTCAGGAATCCATCAAATCCTGCCTCTTCACATTTTTTGGCATCTCGCTCCATTAAAGAGGACAGGGCAATCAGAGGAATGTCTTTGATTTCGGATTTAAAACCATGAATTGCTTTTGCCACATCATATCCGCTTATGCCGGGCATCTGGATATCGCAGATACAAAGGTTAAAATGGTTTTGTCCCTCAATGGCCTTTTGTATAGCTGGTAAAACATATTTTCCATTTGTTAGAGCAACTACATACATACCGACCGACTCTAAAATGTGCCTTAAGATATCCAGATTGTTCCGATTATTATCAACAATGAGAGCCTTCTTGCCGGAGAGTGATACAGAGACAAATCTCCTGGTTTCTTTTTCTTCAACCTTTCCAAGCCATGCGGTAAAGTGGAAGATGCTCCCTTTGCCAACTATACTTTCTGCCCAGACCTTCCCTCCCATGAGATCTGAGATCTGCTTGCAGATGGCTAAGCCCAATCCGGTACCGCCATATTTTCTTGTAGTTGATCCATCTGCCTGCTTAAAAGGCTCAAATATAGTGGACAATTTATCTTTAGGGATACCGATGCCTGTATCTCTGATTTTTGCATGAAATTTTACCCGGGTTTCTTTTTCCTCTTCAATATCAAGGGAGATTTCAATTTCTCCGGACTCGGTGAATTTGGGAGCATTGCCCATCAGATTTGTCAGTACCTGACGAAACCGTATTGGATCCCCCTTAACCATTGAAGGGATGTTGTCCGCTATACGGCATAAGACCTCGACAGGTTTTGATTCAATCTTTGGGCGAACCATTTCACAGACATCATAGACCAAAAGTTCCGGATCAAAGTCAATCTCATCAAAATCCAACTGCCCTGCCTCGATCTTGGAAAAATCAAGGATATCGTTGATCAAAGAAAGTAGAGAATCGCCACTTCTTTTGACTGTGTTTACATAATCTCTCTGGTTTTCATCCAAATCAGTATCAAGCAGCATGTCGGAAAAACCAATGACCGCATTCATGGGTGTGCGGATCTCATGGCTCATGTTGGCCAGAAAATCACTCTTGGCAGCATTGGCAGCCTCGGCTTTTTGTTTGGCCAAATACAGATTCCTTGTGCGAGTTTCTAACATGTCTTCCAGTATTTTTTTTGCTTTACGTTCTCGCTCAAGCTTTGCTTTGAGTATTTTAATCTCATTCATCACTAAATTGCCCTAATCATAGAATTGGATATGCAAAATACATTCACGAGCTCCATCTCGCATGCATTGTTGATGGCTATAAGATATTTTTTGGCCGAAATAATCGGCAACGCCATCCAAGAGACCTTCTACCAATTTGCACAACTTTCTTTCTGAGCTATAGTAGAGCTTTACCTGCCTGTGATTTACATCTTCAATTTTGATTATTGGTGGGTTGGCTCCTTCAAAAAGTTTCTTAACTTCTATGTGGATGATATCATTTACGCTTTCTAGAAATTCAATTGGTGAATTGACATTATCAAGAAAAACGGGATGCCTGTCCGCTAGAACAGGGAACATATATTTACCGAATTCGTAGACCAAATCGTCAACCGGCAGATTTGTTTTTTCAGAAAGTAAAATAACCATAGCAAACAAATCTGAATCCGGGTAGATTTCGGGTCCTACAAATGGCGGAGCATCTAGAGAAAAGTGAGCTGCGGCATATATTTCCTCCAGAATTTTGTCGCCGAATTTGTCAACAATCAGGTTTTCCAAAAGATTAAAGATAACTCCTTTCATTACCATACCTCCTTACCAAATGAGTTCAGGATCAAAAAACATGTTTGCCGTCGATCTGGCGCGATAACCAAGAAAAAGCTACAACAGCTCTCAAAATTTGACAAGAAGCTCCTTCAGATGAATAAAGTCTATCATATTCAAGCCTGTCCCCCTATCCTTTTTCCAGCGGGTCATGCGCATTATGCCTTAATTTCATTTATTGGCAATATTTGTCTGCCATGTCGAATCGTGAGAATGGATATTTGTTTGGTTTCGATACGATAAATGATGCGGTAATTGCCGTAAATTAGTTCTCTAAATTGGCTAACATTAATTTCGGGTATAATCCGGCCGATTTCAGGAGACGATTTGAGCTGCTCAACTTCAGAAAATACTGTATCAATCCATTTTTCTGCCGCTGATGGTTTGTCTTGGGTAATATAATCGGTTATTTCCGATGCTCTATCGACAGCAAGGGGAGACCAGATTATTCTCATTTTGGGACTCGCTTTAATAGTTTCTTTTTTGCATCTTTATGGCTGATTCCTGCTCCTTTTTCCAGTTGATTGAGAGAGGTTCGAATATCTGATAGAAGCTCAATTTTCTCTTGCATGGCTTCAAATTCATTTGCACCTAAAAGGACTGCGACGCCTTTCCCGTGCTGTGTAATTATCACTGGTCTTTTAGTATCGTGAACTTGCTTTATGAAGTTTGCCATGCCATTTCTGACTTCTGACAGGGACCTGATGTCTTGATCAATTTTTAGTTTTCGCACATTGCACCTCATTAAGTATATATTTTGTACGTTATATTGCACATATTATGGTGCATGCAAGTGTTATTTTTGGGCAGGGGCAGGGGGTAATATGGTGGACTGGATTGCTTTGATATCCTTAATAAACGCTTTTTTTAGTTTAGCCTTCATGCTTGTATCTATTCATCGAACGGGCTCTTCAGCCGCAACGTGGGCCAAGGCCAAGATGGAAATAAATAAGTAACTGAATGCAGAATTTGAGTTATTTACTTATTTATGGGATGTCCCGCTGTTTCTCCCCCACGCTGGGAAAACTACGCAGCAAACTCAAATACAGGCGTCTGAATGATACGGCGAGGCTTTTTTTGTCCCCAAATCGTTTGCTGCAATTGTTCTACAGTCTTTGGCGAGAAAAATCGCTCTCCAGTTTCTATGCACACTCTAGCCGGCACATTCTCAATAATAACGAACCTATCATCTACTTCAAGCGTGTAAGTGACTTTTTGTTCAACCATCGTCTCTTTCCAAATATGAGTTCCCATGTTTAGTCCTCCTAATCTTGAAATCAATCCACAGTTTTACGTCTGGTTCGTATATGGTGATGATTTTCACCAAAGGACGAGATGGATAACTGCACTGAATATGCAAAGGTCTTTGTTCAAGCGTAAATCCGAGTATCAAACAGCATTTAGGACGTCTCCGTCAAGAGAGCTAAGTAATCGGTCGGCCAAAAATGCACGCTGTTGTCGAGAGAGGCTGAGTGCCTCATGTTCTAATTTTTCTAACTTGGCAGACATATAATACCTCCTGAAGCAATGAGCTATTTAAAATAATAGTACTTCTTTTGCTTTTCACTGATTAGTTTTGACGGTAGCGCCAAGTTCGGCACTTTCAGGATGCCACTTCATGTGTAGTTTTCGGTGATGAACCGCGCAGTCACGAAGATAAAGATTGATCAGGTTCTGATAAGGAATACCTGTTTCCTCCGCCATGGACTTGAAATAGGAAACGGTGTCACGGTCCAGCCGCATAG
>JAUWFS010000240.1:0-3964 GCA_030606805.1 Deltaproteobacteria bacterium | reverse complement strand
AAAAAGAGGTGCTTTTGTATATTCTTGTTAAAAGGATAAACTCAAGTCATAAAGCTCGATTTTTCTGAGTGATATTAATACTCTTTTTTCTTTAGGCTCACTTATGCGCGAGTTTCAGACGTTCTTAAATTTAATTGCCCGCTGCCTCTGGTTAATCTCATATTTTAGTTTTCAAATTTCTGATTAAATAGTTCTGCTAATTGATGACGGTTAAGCCAAACCGTTTCATCCTTTAAACGGGTTTCTATCCGGATTTCGTTATCTTTTGTCCGGTAAATGAGCATTTCTGAATTTTGTTTCATTTTTTATTGTATAGGAAATTATAAAATTATGTTTTCTTTATTCGATTTTTAAATAATTTAAATAGCGAAGCGACATCATTATTCGACGTTCGATGTTGGACGTTCATCTTTACATATAACTGAATGTATTCAGGCCCCACAGGGACGGCAGAATTCCTTAACTTCAGGCACTGTCTTTTCTTATATCCGCTCAAACAGATCAACCCAGGATTGAAACCTTCTAACTTTCTCAAGACCATAGGGTTTAAGGTATTGCTTTATATCTTCAACAGATTTCTCTTTTTCTAATGAATCCTGCTTTTTAGAGAAAAACTTGTCTGCAAAGCATATTATCTGCTCTTCTATTGAAACAGGAAGCATATCGCGCTTTGGCAGTGGAAGTGCATAGTTCTTTATGTCTTCGATTGTTATACCTACGCCGACATGACGTTCGCAGACAAGTGCATGCCTTGGAAACCCGATCTTTTCTAATATTTCACGGCCCAAATATCCATGACAAATATACGGATTTTTGCCTTTACAACCCAGTTCAGTGGCATTCGTCAAAAACATGCCGATATCATGCAGCATCGCAGCTTCTTTTATAAAATCAAGATCCGGATTTAATCGGGGCACCTTTTTGGCGGCATCAAGGGCTTTTCTTGCGACCTGTTTGCCGTGTTGGATTAGAATCTCATATGCCCTTGAATTGCTTTTGTAGTACTTATTAATGACATCAACAGGATTCATAACACTATCGCGAAAGAAGTACGCCCTCTATGAAAGGGTCTATTGCTCCATCAAGAACGCTGTTGACGTCGCCGAGTTCAAGGTTTATCCGGTGATCTTTGACCATCTGGTAAGGATGGAGGACATATGACCTTATTTGACTGCCCCATGCTATATCATCCTTGCTTTCATGCAGTTTTTGTTTTTTTTCATCCTGCTTCTGCTTTTCATTTTGATATAGCCTTGCTTTAAGCACCTTCATGGCCATTTCTTTGTTTCTGTGCTGTGATTTTTCCTGCTGGCACTGCACAACTATCCCGGTAGGCATATGTGTAATACGGATAGCGCTGCTTGTTTTATTAACATGCTGACCTCCGGCTCCGCTTGCTCTGAATACATCAATGCGCAGGTCTTTATCCTCAATGTCTATAACGATTGTTTTATCAAGTTCCGGATAAACAAATACGGACGCAAAGGATGTCTGCCTTTTGCGGCTCGCGTTAAATGGAGAAATTCTAACCAGGCGGTGAACTCCTTTTTCTGCCTTAAGATATCCATATGCATATTCTCCACTTGCTGTAAAAGTAACACCTTTAATCCCTGCTTCATCACCAGGCTGAAAGTCAATTATTTTGACTTGAAAGCCTTTTCGTTCAGTCCATCTCATATACATTCTGAAAAGCATTTCAGCCCAGTCCTGAGCATCTGTTCCGCCGGCGCCTGCATTGATTGAAACAATAGCGTTATTTTTATCATCTTTTTCATCAAGCATCAGCTCGAGTGAAAGTTTACTGATTTCTTTGTCTATTGCTTTGATTTGGAGGGAGACTTCTTCGATGGTATCTGTGTCTGATTCATCGAGGGCCATATCCAGCAGTATTTCACATTCTTCAAGGTCATTAAAAAGCTTGTTAAAACTTTCGACCTTGCTTGTAAGCAATGCCCGTTCTTTTAGAATTGATGTGGTTTCTTCTTGTTTATCCCAGAAGCTTTCTTTTGCAATCAGGTTCTCGATTTCTTTTAGTCTTTTTGATTTTTCTTCGACGTCAAAGATAGTCCTTCAGATGTTCTAATTTAAGATAAAGTTCCTTTATATTTTGCTTGAGTTCTATAGACATTTTTTTCCTCCTTAATTATTAATAGTCCACCACGGATTTTCACGGAATTACACTGAATTATCAAAATATTCTTCTCAACATTGCGAACGTCTCTGCACCAAAATTGAACAATAACCCCACTCTCAATCGAGTGGTTTTAAGATAATAGTAAATTACTCATTGTTTATAATTTTCAGTGAAACTCCGTGTTGTTCCGTAGTGAACTATTACCTTAATTATTATTTTTTACCCTTATACAATATTGAAAATATAAGCATAATTACCACGCATGCAATGGCGAAAAAATCACCAAACCTGGTATAGGTGGATGTCTCAGGTATTATTGGAATGGATTGAGTTATGACTTTTTCCTGAAAGAGCGATGTCGAATCCATAACTCTTCCAACAGGGTCTATAAATCCACTTATTCCTGTATTTGCCGACCTTACCAGAGATCGTCTGTTTTCTATTGCTCTGAATACCGCCATGGAAAAGTGCTGATAAGGAGCGCTTGATCTACCATACCATGCATCATTAGTGATGTTGACAAGTAATGCCGCTTCATTTTTTGTCATGGCCCTGGAAAGCTCAGGAAAAATGATTTCATAACAAATCAGTAACCCCAGGTTGCAATTATTCCACTTGATAGTTTTTCCTTCCTGCCCCGCGCTGAAATCTCCAACAGCTTCAACCATTTTACCAATAAACGGCAGCCATTTTTTAAAAGGGACATATTCTCCAAATGGAACAAGGTGGGCCTTGTCATATTTTCCGCATACCCTTCCATCCGGGCTTATCAGGTAGGCACTATTGTAATATTCTATAACATTTCCCCTGCGGACAAAGGAAGGACTGCCTATCAGAAAATCCGTGTTTGTATCATAAATTCCCTTTTGAACCATTTTTGACAGCGGTCTGTCGTACAAAAAGTAAAAGGGAGTCGCTGTCTCCGGCCAGACCACAAGATCAGATTTTTCATCTTTGGCTGAAAGAGATAAATTGACGTATTTTTCTGTGGTTGCTGTTTGAAATGCCGGATCCCACTTTATTGACTGTTTGATATTTCCCTGAACAATTGTGACTTTTAAAGACTTTGAAGCAGCGATTAGATTATCAATTGATTCAATTCGCCATTTTCCATAAATGAAAACAAGACCTGTGATCAAGATAAAAACAAATATCAATCCTCCGGCAAGACGTTTTTTAATCCGCACTTCTTTCCATTTGCTTCCCGTAATATAAAGAAACGCCAGGAAAATTGTCGCATTAGCCAGAGCAATCAGAAATGATATTCCATATACTCCAAATATATCCGATATCTGTATAAGATGCAACCTGTTAAATTGGGAGTATCCAAGCAGTCCCCAGGGAAATCCTGAGAAAAGATAATTGCGAATATATTCCAGAGAAACCCATAAACAGGGAATTATAAAAAGACAGGTCGCAGGCTTTGGACACAATCTTTTAACAGCAATTGAAAAAACAGCCATATAGAGAGCTAAATAAGATGATAACAGGAAAAGAACGGATACACATAGATAAAGAGGAAGATTGCCATAAGTCTGCATAGTATAGACAAGCCAGTATGCAAGGGTAGTGTAATGTGCAAGACCTGCAATAAAACCAAGGCGAAAACTATTTGTCAATGAGCTGTTTTTTAAGGAAATCAGAAGTGGTATAAGGGCAAACCACGCAAGCCAGTCAATGCCGATTTTCGGGAAAGAACCGGTTAAAAGCAAGCCGCTTAATATAGCTAAAATGGTATTTGACCAGTTAATACTTGTTGTTTTCAATTTTAATCCAGTAATGTTTATTTATCGTATAATCAGAAATTTGAAAACTCAAATATGAGATTAA
>JAUWFS010000001.1:0-61816 GCA_030606805.1 Deltaproteobacteria bacterium | reverse complement strand
TTCCGCCTCTTCATTCAATCTTTTCCACTCTGGCACCAATTGTTTTATATACAAATAAAGAACACTTATAGCTGTCCCCAAAGCTATGAGAGGATGGGCTATTAATACTCGTAAAAGAGCCAGAAAGGCGATCTTTAATATTCCCACAACTCCATGTAATCGTAGCATCGTTACAATGTTTGCAATGACTGTACCTTGAATTAATGCCAAGGTTGGCCCAATCATCGCTGTTACAATTTTCCACTGAGCAAAACCATATATGAGTCCACCAACTACGATTCCTAATCCACCTAATGCAAGAACTAAGGCTCCTGCGACAGTAACAATTCCTAACAACATAGGAGCAATCGGACTTGTTGCTTTCACCAAAGCAGTTACCATGCTCACTGTATTTGCTACGGCTATCAAGATATCCTTGAAAATACCCATCAAAGGTCCCGCAACAGATAACATCAATCCTTCAATTGCAGATCTTAACAAAGTCAAGGCACCGGGCATCGTATCAAGCATAACCTTTGCCATTTCTTCGGCAGCGCCCTTGGCATTCCGAAGTTCTTCTGTAAGCACACCCATTTTCTTGGCTGAACCTGCTGCAGCTATCGCCGCTGCACCAGTGTATAATCCAAATATTTTTGCAGAGGATGACAAATCCATCTGTGCCTCACCCAAATCCTGCAAAATAGGAATAAGACCCCGGAACTTGCCTTCACTGTCTGTGAGAGGAACATTCAGCTTTTCCAGTTCGCTACGAGCTTTTGCGGTTGGATTCTGAAGAAGGATTAACATTCGTTTTACAGCATTTCCAGCTTCACCGCCTTTAATACCAGCATCCGCCATACCGCCCAGCACGGCAACAACCGCCTCAAATTCTTCCTTAGAACCTTTGGCCGCGGGACCAGCAATTTTCATTGCCTCGCCCAGTTCCATTACAGAGGTATTAGCCCTGGAAGCAGCACGAGCGAGAACATCATTTACACGGCCTAATTGTGCTACCTCAAATCCTAAGCCCGCAAGTACGTTTGTAGCCAAATCTGCGGCAACGGCCAGTTCGAGACCACCTGCTGCTGCTAACTGCAATGTACCTGGCAGGGCCTCCATAGCCTCAATGGCATTTAAGCCGGCCATGGCCAAAAACGTGAATGCTTCGGCAGATTGAGTTGCTGTATATTGAGTGGTTTCTCCTAACGAACGTGCCTGTGCCTTCATCCGTTCAAATGTTTCTTCTGATACATCTGTCATAATGGCTTTAACTTTAGCCATCGCGGATTCAAATTCACCAGCTTGTTTTATAGGAAAAAAAACGGCGGCCCCCATAGCAGCACCTGCCATGAGAAGCTTCTTCGAAACATCTACAATGCTTTGGGAAGCATCGCGGAGAGATTTAACACTTTTTTTGGTTTTTTCTAATTCACTACGCCACTTACGTAATCCACTTACGGCCTGTTTGGAAGTATCTTTATCGAGCTTCCGGGCTTCTTGTCCAACACCTTTCAAATCACGGCTAACTTCATTTAATGTAGTCTTTGCCCGATTGAAGGCTTTGATTATGATATCGATAGATTCCATATCCAAGGACCTCTACTACTATATCAACTACAAAGATCTTCAGCCGCCTTTAAGTTTGTAACCGTGAAGTTTTACTCTTAATTCATGCTCTTTTTTTTCGGCTTCTTTTGTATATTTTAAGGCAGCTTCAAAAAAGGACCAACCATAATCCCAAACATTTAAGTGTCCTTTTCTA
This sequence comes from Deltaproteobacteria bacterium, assembly GCA_030606805.1. Classification (GTDB taxonomy): domain Bacteria; phylum Desulfobacterota; class Desulfobacteria; order Desulfobacterales; family ETH-SRB1; genus B13-G4. The sequence continues at coordinate 60,075 of JAUWFS010000001.1, read as the reverse complement.
ATGAGCTTTTCGCAAGCTTTTTCCAATCTTTCACCAGCGCTATCGCCAAAACTTCCTTTACGCCTGATTGTTCTATCACCTTTACCACCCATTCTGTCAAACCGACTTTTTCGATCAAAGCCTTTAGGGTCGGCCATGGTGCTAAAAAAGAGGCGTTGACCTCTTTGAAATGCTGAATAACAACTTCCATTTCTGAAGGATAAAGTCCGGCCAACTGTCCAGTTGTAAGATTGCAACAGATATTAAGTAACTCTTGATATTCTGTTGAGGACAACTCTTTATGTACACATTGTTGTAACTTTGTATACAAATCTCGGGGCCGGACTTCATACACTATTACAGCCAGATCACCATCATCTGTCTCAATCGTAAATTCATTGACTCGACGTGACATCGCCTTCCTCCTTTACACAAGAATCTGGCGGAACACCGGATAATCAGACGAAGCACCAGGTCCATCTGTCAACGGTGTCAATGTTACATTGATGATTGTTTCCTCTTCAGCCACCGTGATTAATTTAATGGTTGTATCCAGTTTGATTGAGCATCGCCAGAAAGTATACTCATACCGATTTTCGGTCTCTTCGGCAAACGGTAGGACTTCCACTTGATATTCCTCTATCCCAGTCGCACCCGATAAGATGACAATTTCAGTTAGAGAAGCATAATCGAAATATGCTTCCAAAACTTCGTCGGCAACAATATCACCACTGTCAAGGTAAAATACAGTCCCGGATTTTTCATCCAAGCCATAGTCAGTATCCAGGACATATCGTTTTGCGGCGCCGGTGTCTGTCAACACAATGTCCTTCTTGACAACAACTGCTCCATTTTGCACCGCCGCTCCGGGAGCGACTCCGTCATCGTCTATCAAAACAGCATCATCAACAAAATCATTTCCCGAAAGATCAACGACATATATCATTCCTGCCGCAACTGTCCCTTCGACCCAAACAATTTCTGCCGTAGAAGCACCGGTTGATAATTGAGCTCCCACATTAAAAGCTGCTGATCCACCATCATAGGGAATAGCCTTTACAGTAACTGCTCGCTTGCCCAGCTTTTGTGCCCGATCCAAAGCTGCCGGGGCCGCCACAGCAAGAGCAGCAGCATCGTCATAATGTCCCGCAATTTGTACCAGCGTTGATTTTACTCCGCGGAAGATCAAAGCCAGATTATCAGGCGATATGGACATAAGCTGTAACGGAAGCGAATACTCAGTTTTGACCACTTTATCCACTGCCATTGCCATTGAAGCATCTCTTGCCGAATATACCTGGCGAGTAGTTTCTGTTATTCCCAGTTCAGCTTCCTGGCAATAACCGAGATCTACACCACCATCCACATCCACAACCCCACTCGCTATTGGATAACAAATTACAACTCCCTTTGGGATTATGATATCTTTCCCCTGTGCTGTGCCTTTTAGTGACATAACAAACCTCCTTTAATTTTAAATTCCGCCTTGCGTGCGATATGCAATTTTGCTGCGTATTCTAAATAAATAATAAGGCTCCATAACAATTGAAGGAACTGGTACTGGTTCAGTAGTTATTCCGTCTGCCAAATTCATTAACAAAAATTCAGTATAAATCGCTCGATAAATATCATCATACAAATTGCCAAATTCACTGTCTTGATTTTCAACCCATTTAGCATAAACGTAAAAATCTACCGTCATCGAAAAATGATGCACAATTACTTTACTAAATCCTTTCCGAGCCTCTTGTTTTAATCCTGTAGGCTGAGGCCCCATAGCCTCTATTGCAACAAACGGAAACTGATGATCAGATAATTGTTCGAATTCTTCGGAAGAGGGCCGGCGCCTTTGAACCTTTGCAATAACCGACATCGACGAAATCCGTTCAATCAATCTAAGTAAAATATGTTCTCTGTTATTATCAATCATTTTTTATTACCGAAAAAACGTATTACGTATTTCTTCCACTGCATCTGCCAGTTGTTCTCTAATTTCTATAGCATCTTGATCTGAAACTTCAAAGAATGGTCTGGCAGGCAAATTACGGGGTTTATAACCATGATGATGACCATGGGCTTTAGCAGCCTGTTGAGCATCATTGAAAAACAATCTAACACCATCGTCTATTGTCTCCCAATCCATAGCTCCTAACATATGCCCTCTAAAGAACAGATCTACCTTATCTATCGGTCGCCCTTTCTTTGCTCTAAAAGCAGCATAAGATTTACTGTACGCTTCAAATGGAACTTCTTCAAAATCAACGCCTTTAAGCGTTCTGGTTTTTATACGAGCTAATTGATCAACCGCTACCTCTCCCATCATCTTGCTCAGATCCAACTCTTGACCAAAAGCAACGATATCCTTTTCTAACTTATCAATAATTTTACTATCAATGTTTAAATCAATCATTCTCGCATCAAAGTCCGGTAAGCAACTTGTGGCTGCTCATCAACATCTACCTCGCCGGATTTATCCCAATCATAAGTGAATCCAATAAGTTTGGCAGCATTCCATTCACGTTCAAATTCTTTTCTATAATGTTCTCTCTGCGCCGCCATACCGTCCGTTTTAGCAGGTAAATCTTTAGCCAATTTGTCATAGGCGAAGGATAGGGCCAGAAATAGCGCTGCAGGCTCTACCTCTTTGTTCTGTTCTAAAAGATCTTTTTGTTCAAAAGGAATAGCCTGTGGATCACGGCCACGTAGCCGTGCTTCAGCATCATACCAAATTACCAAATCTCGATCAATGATCCGCCCTGCTTCTTCATGTTGATCGTCAAACGAACTGATACCAAGATCAAGTATATTAGCCCTCTTTTTGACTAAATCAACATCCGATGTATAGGCCATTTTTTTATCCTCTACCCGTTCGTTATAGATTCCATAGCGGCTGCTCTTTCTGGGGCCGTAACAGCGACAACACCGGCTTCTTCTGCAATTATTTCAATTCGGGGCAATCCGCCACCGGTAAGTTCATCAGGATTATTACGGTCAAGGATACGCTGAACAGCTATTGTAATACACTCTTGTCTATCTATGGTTCCCGGTAGTTCCGCTTTTGCTAAAGTCTCATGCAACGGCTCTGCCTCCTCACCATCCTGTCTTGGCCCCTGTACCGGAAGTTCCTCTACCGGAAGTTCTTCCTCTACCGGGAGTTCCTCTCCAACAATCCGGAATCCTTTATCAATATAATATTGTGCTCTCTCAGGATCACAGGTAACAGGTGTATCTCCCTTAATTAACTTCACAACTTCCTCAGTCATGATAAAATCTCCTTTCGGTTTTAACGCAGTGGATTTGATTGCTCCACTGCGTTAAAATCCGCTTTTGCATGCCTGACCGCATTATCCTAAAAGCCGCATGGCCAATTCACGACGGATGGTCTTAACACCCCACAGGATATCATATGCCCATTCAATTTGCTTGTTATTACGGCTGATTTCTATCCGTAAAGTCAGCCCGGAAATCGGATCAACAATAGCCTCAATAATTGAGCCTAACCCATCCGCCACTACCAAAGGCCGAGACACAAAGCAAAATGCCTGGCGTTGGAATCCCAAATTGACAGTATGGGTGTCCGTAAGCGTTACAACAGTTCCATCTTCCGTAGCCACTTTCAGGCCCGGCTCAAACTTGGCCGTAATTTCATTTGCTGCGGCAGTAGCCAATTCAGTAATAACATGGGACGCAGCGCTTCCGGCAAACTTGATCAGATCCCCTTTTACCAGAGTGCCGGTCAAAGTTCCCGCATCTGCAGAACGATCCAATACCACTTCTTTGATACCGATAGCATAGATCGCCTTAGCGGCAATATCATCCTGGCTTACAGCCAACGTCCCTTTGGTATGAACCAACATATTCTGATCCATATGGATATCAAACCCAAACTTGCGACCCAGGGAACCATCTTCCAGAGCTTTCGTGTCTCCGACCTTGTCAAAATTATGGAAGGCACTTAAACCAAGGAATTTGGCTTCTGCTTCTACGTCAAGTAACAGGGTTCGATCACCTAACGAAGCCAACTGCGCATTCAATACTTTTCGACTGCCTGTAATATCGGCCACTGCATCCGGAGTGGTACCGGCAACACCGTGTTGTCCGTAGATATCTACATGCAAACCAAGTGCAGAAATATCGACTTTGTTTGCCAGGGATTTGATAGCCTCTGAAGCAGACATCGGTAGAATTCCACTTTCCACCTCAGTCAAATCCTTATCACTCATAGAGAACTTAGCTTCCCACCAGTGATCCAACTTGATAGAAACAACCGTTGGAGCAAGAGGAGTAGCAGGATTTGCTGAGGCAACATTCACCTCCTGTGCCGGAATTGTATTAGGAAGTTCTACATCGATGGTTGCTCCTTTTTTGGAAGCTTCCTCAGAGACATCAAACTGACACTGCCTAATCATAATCGCATTTTCTCTTAATGCCACTATCCCTTCCCGCAGTAATATAGGCGCTACTGCGGCTAAATCATTAATTGTATAAGCCATAATAAATTTCTCCTTTCATAGAAAATCATATTAATAAAATCATTCCAATACTCTCATGATCTTCCAATCATGGTTAAATTTATTAAACTCAGCCTTCTGGCTTACGGCTCTTATCAATAGACTTTCCAGTCTTTATTCTCTCACTTCACGCTGGGAATGCGGCCTTCACCTTTAGCCTTTTCATATTCAGCCAAAGACATACCTTTAATTTGGTCCGCTCCCAACATGCCTTGACCTGAACCACCTTGGCCACCTGAACCACCACCAGCACCGGGAAACAATCGATCTTTATCCGGATACTGTTCAACAATAATTTCAATCGCCTCATCGAAAATAGCAGTATTGCCTGGATTCTTTCGCGAATTGATCTTATTGCCATTCATATGACCAACAGGCAGACCTTCTTCAACCTTAAAATAATGCGCAAAAAAGGATTCAACCATGTCCACAGGAACCTGCAGCTTTTTAACATACGGTGAATTGGCAAATGCATTGGACACGACCAATTTATAGATTTGGTTATCTTTTTCCACAACAGTGTTTTCAAGACCTCCAATTTTCTCGTCATAACCTTTAACAAGATTAGCACTTTCGGCCTGTGCTGCTTGTAGAATTGATGCCTTAAAAGATTCCACTTTATCAGCAGTCAATAGGTCGCCTTGATCTATGCTCGCCAGCTTTGTAATAGCTTCCTGCGCAGCCTTGGGATCAAGTTCTCCAAATCCTTTGAGCTTATCAGTTGCTTCCGTAAGCTGAGTGGTAAGTAATTCCCCCTTTTCCCTTCGCTCTTTGTTTTCACCATTCAACCGAGAAATCGTCAGCAAAGCTGACGCCCAATCCACCTCAACAGGTGTCGTATCAGCACCCTCTTCCTCCGGTATCCACAAGGGATGTCCGTTTTCTCCTACTTCTGTTGCTTTTGCCTGTCCCTCTTTTCCTTCTATAACTTTCCACGCCATGATTTCCTCCTTCACGGTCTTCCAACCGCGGTTTAATTAATTTATAATTCAGCTTTCTGGCTTACGGTTTTATCCAAATGTAGAAACCTTCCGGTTTTATTATTTTTCATCTCTTAATTCATCTTCACCAGATAAAATTGTTTCTTTCAACATTTTTGCCATTTTAGCAAGTTTTTTCTTTTTACCCAAATCTAAAATTTTGGACCTGTAATAAAGTTCCAATAATTGAGATTTGATAGTCCAGTACTTAAAAATATAACGATAACCGACACTTCGATCATTATCTGCCTTAATTTTGAATCTTAGCTCAAGATTCATTTTACGTGACCAAATTCCCCATTCAACACTAAGTCTGGATATTCTTGCTTGTTTACATCGCAGATATTGCTCATCAATTAAATCAAGGTAATCTTTCATATCTTGAGTACATTCGAAAGGCAATGGGATATTATTTTCGTCAGTGATCATTATAATAATTTTTCAGTTTTATCTACAGTTTTACCAAAGAAAAATAGCCAACTTTGCTCCAAAAAATTTCTTGCACGATAGTCATCCTCCATTGCCATGATTTATCACCATGTCTTGAAGCTCGTTTCTCACCAATTTTTTGACATGCCACCATTCTGTCTTCAGCAAAATCAATCAGCCATTGAGAAAAATCAGTCCTATTTGTCATAAATTTTCTTGTATCAAAATCCATGTCAATTCACTCTCCCCTATCACCTTCCGGATCATCTGAAGTATCTTCAGTCAAAACAGTAGGCAATGGAATATTGCTTCTATCCACAAACTCAATAGATTCTAACCATCCATTAAATTCCTGTTCTTTTTCTCTTTCTGTCATCATATTCCACCTATAATTTCCCAAACCATTGGATCAATATATGCACTTTTGGCCGTTGCCGGTGTATTGTGAAGAAACCGGCTAACCTTCTCGCAAACTTCTTTGATTATTTTTTTCTTTTCCTTTATAGATAACACCTTCCCTGCATACCGCATCAATTCTTCAAAAGCAATCCTTGTACCGTGATAAGTCCGAAAATCTTTAATTGTGTAAGACTTGCCTCCAGCAGTTTCTTTTAGATAGCCATTCAGCTTCTTAGGAGACACATCCGGAAACATTCTGTCTTTTATAGAAGACAATTTACTTTTTCTTTCTTTCAGCCAGGCACTCAGTGTGTCATCCGTAAACTCGTAGTGTACCGGAATTCCTTTTTTAGCAATAAAATCTAATTTAATTTTGTTTCCTTCGATTCGTACATGCTTACCTTGCAAAGTCGTTAATCCATACGCCTTCTCTTTTGCTTTAACATCAGCCAGTGAGCCCATTCTTATTGCAGTTTTTTCTTCCATCCGCAATAACATAGCTTTTGTGTCATTGGTTCTTATCCCATTGAGTACATTTTTCCGGATCATTGCTAAATCTTGACTAAATAACTTTACACGATCAAACTTTCGGCGAGTTGCTTCTTCCACATGCCCAGCAGAATATCGGTATTGCCAGCGACCCGCAGCATCCAATCCAATAGCCTGAACTTTCGCCGACGAATCAGCAGAAATAACTACATTTCGCCACGCGGGTGGAATATGCATCGCATCCAGCCTTTTGCGAATATCTGGTGAAACATCCTTTCCTTTAAAGGTCCAGGTTCCATCTGGCCGGCGAGAATAATCTATACATTCAGAAGTCATATTTTTCAAATACTAAATAATACATTTTGAAAGCCTTTGTGCTGAAGACATAAGCTTTGGCTTTAATACTTTTGGTATTTTGATAACAATTTGCTTTGGATTAAAAATAACCGCAGTGATATGTTCAACTTTACCATCTCGAACTCGCTGTGCAATCAGCCCATCATGCCCAGATAATCTCGCTGCTTTTGCCCACCCTGCTAATTCATCATCATGAATCACATCGCGTAAGATTTTTGGATTTTTCATCCTAACTTGTGCCATATGAACATTCGGTCCGTAATTCTGCGCAACTTGTTTATTAGAGGTAAACCAAAACTCTGTTTTTCCACTTTTTATTTCTAATGAAACAGACTTTTGGGCAGAACCAATATAAAGATCTAATGGTTTCCCAACATCTGGACCACCACGCCCTATAATATCTCCTAATGCTTTTGGTTCTATTGGTTTTAATCCAATAGCTTTCATGTCTTTTTTAAAAGTTTTCGGATTAATAATTTTCTTGCGTACAACAGGCATTGTTTTATTATTTTCTGTAAACCAATTTGGAACATCTACCGGCTTACCCTTCATTTCATTAAAATACCTATCAGAAATAGGCATCAAATGATGCCGGCAACTGAACCCGCCACAGCAAACAAAAACACTACACGATTTACCCTGCCAGGAATATAAATCCAGTTCCTGCAATTCCTGCTCTGAAAAAGTCCGCCCTGCATTTCGAGCACACATAGGCCGTGATCCGGCCACTACATTACCCATCCATACATAATAGTTTATCTTAATCTCCTTAGCTTTCTGGACACTGAGTCTACGATAAGCAGTCATAAGTCCATCTTGTGCATATACCTCAGCATATTGTGTAAGCGGGCGGCCTGCTATATCCTTCAATCCTGTTATATGATTACGGATTTCATTTGTCAGTTGCCTGAAAGGTTTACCGGCGATAATAGCATCTTGTATGGATTGCGCTACCTTTTCTTGGGTTAATGCACTGAAAGCCATAAGCCCGGCTAAAGTTTGTTCCTGCAAAGTTTTAAGCATCCTGGTATCAACTTTACTAAATTGAATAGGCAAATCCACTGCATTGTACGCTTGTTTTACAACATCAGTAACCCCGCTTATATCTCTCGCAAATTGACGCGCAGCCAATCCATACTTTTCATCAAATATTCCTTCTAATTGTCCTTGTATTCTGGCGGCCTGAGCCAACGTCCATTTAGGGCCTTTCAACATTCCTTTTGAATCAAGTGAGATCCGGGTTGTCAAATCCACAATTTTATTCTCTGTAGCTCTCAACGTTCGATCCAGCCGCTTTTTATATTTATTAAATAAAGCATCAAGAGCCTCTTTAGTATTTGCGGCGCCAGATTCAATATTTCCGATAATAGTCATTTGTTGCTTTATCTTTTGGCTTACTTAGAGCCTCTGTAAGCCTCGATTTTTCTGAAAAACGGCATTTTTAGTGATGCTTAAGTATATAAAAAAATAGAGTAAAATCTAAAAAACATTGTTTTTTAATAGGGTAAGTTAAGGGTTTGAAATTTCAACGTAAACTTACTGAGAGCCTCTGAGGCTGGCAGTAAATTTGAATCTGTATAAAGATATAAATCCATGGGTGATTCTTTGTTTCATAACAGTTGTCATTTTCCATTTATGCAAACCTAAAAAACATAACCATCTCATTCTTCACCACCTTCTCCAATCTCTGGCACTTTCAAAGGAGAGAAGGAATCTATTTCTTCGTCAATCTCATCATATGTCTTGTCGTCAAGCCCAGTACCCATCATCTCTCTGGTTAGCTTTTTCTGTAGTTCTTTGCTGAATGTTTCAGAATGAATTACAGATTTACCTAAAATTGCATTTTCAAGATCAAGTTTCAATTGTTCTACAGAAAATCGTTTTGGCCTTTCGATTTTAATATCTTTTGCCCAGTCCTCTTTGCCCATCCATTTACACCAAAAATAAACGATTCGTTCTTCTGCCTCGGCTAAGTATTTTGCTTTTGCTACGAGCGCTGCATTTAAAAGATCTCTACGGATAGATAAAGCATAACCAGATTCTGCACTTGTCCGCTCGGTAGTTGCTTCTGATAAAGTCGCATTGCGATATATCTGAGCAATCTTCCATACAATCGTGTCTAATATAGCCTTAATTGGTTCGCTTACTTCAGCTCGCATCCAATCAGGTTTACCAGCTTCTCCTTGTGATGGATCAAATTCTTGAACAGCAGACGGTCCTACTCTATCTTCTTTACCCTCCTCGCCTTGGCGCTTCATGGGTTTACGCATCATCGGAAATGCCGCTAAATCAATAATCTCCTCGATTTGCATACAATTATTGTACATCGATACATCTATATTGGCAATATTCTTCAGATCCGATTCACCTATATAATGAGTTTTGTCTGCATTAAAAAGCCAGACAAAAGGAATCTCTCCTAATCTATTTTTCCCGGTCTCCAGTAGTTGGGCTTTCCCTTTTTTTCCTATTATGTAAGAACGCCACGAATCTTTTTCCCATACTTTGTATACGCCATCCCACTCTTTTAGCTTCAAAGCAACCAACTCAGGTCTCCCTAAATAATCTCGTTCTATAATCCAATCTAAAATATCCAGGGGACTATACAAAGAAAGATATGGATATACTTTTCTTTCGATTGATTCTTTTTGAGTATCAGTCTTGACGATAGGCATATCTACCATAATTCCCATATGCCCAAATATTGATGCCTTTTTTCGTGCCTGATTTAAAAAGATATTATAATCAGTTCTGTAATAATCTGAATCCTTTTGAAATATTTCCCACAGCTCAAACTTTGCGAGTTTCCCAAATTTGCGGGATATCTCAGACTGCAACATATAGTAATCAAAAATGTTGATTATTGCCTCTGAATAATTAGGGCCATAACCTTCGCTTAACCTTCGCAGAAAATTTTTGTTTGATTCACGGGAATGTTGTTTAAAGATTTTCAGATCAACAAGCGCACTAAATCCTTCTACTACAGCTTGATATTTCTGCCAATCGTTTTGATATGCTGCTGCATCGGGGTGGAGGGATAACAAATCATTCGCTGTTTTTATCGTAAAATAGGCCATGGGCTAATAACCTTTTTTATAATATATTATACTATCCGGTTCGTACATAATCACAGTCAGGAGTTACATCAAATCTTACTGCCTTGATAGTAGACAACCCTAAAAACAAAGCCTTTGCCACTCTATGCCAACCGTCCATGATAAATCCATCTTCATCCAAAATTATAGGATCATCTAAACTAACTTCATCAGCGCGCTTCCAGTGTTTAGCAAAGTCTATAATCTTTAAATCACCAGAGCTCCAAACAGTAGTTGCTAAATTTATGCCGCATAATGGTAAATCAAAAACTTCAAGATTTTGTTCTTTTACGTGATGAATTAAAGAGGTTATTCTCCAGACTTTCTTATTATCAGTGAAAGTGCCTAAACCAGAAAAAACAGTTTTGATGTTCACTGGTTTGTATATGTTTTTTGCTTTCATCTTTTTTTTCTTTTTCTTTTTCTTCTTTTTGGTATGCACTTCCCCTGCGTAGGATTTACCATCGATATAACAAATATGCATATATTTGCTATCCCATGTCTTTGTTCGTACGCGGCCTCCTTTACGGACACATTCCCGGAATTTCCGAGGCATATGGTTGCTCCAATTTAAGTTTTAAAGATGACAATATGAAATTTTTTAATTTTGGATGTTCTTTCATATGACAATAAATACAAAGAGTTTCTCCATTATCAATATCATAAGCTATCTCTGGATATCTCTCTTTAGATTTTTTATGATGCGCCTGTAACAATCTTTTTCTTTTACATCCACATTTCTGACAAATATAACTATCTCGTTCAAATATTTTCAGCCGCCACTCTTTTAATCGAGTTTTATCAATTTTTAATTTATCTGGTTTACGAGAAGCAAGCTGTCTACATTTATTGCTACAATATTGACTTATTTGCTTCTGTCCCCATTTGCTAATCTTTCCATTATTCCGACAATGTGATATAAAAAATTCTTTGCCACAATGCTGACAAACAATAAGATCACTATTTATTTTTTTTCCTCTTTTTTTTAATCCTCTTTCTTTAGCAGCTTTCAGCAATGCTTTTGTAATTCTGTGCGGCTTTCTTAGTGCTTTTTTTAATTTTTCCGATGCTTCTTTATTGTTCCAATCAAATATAGATTTTTTTTCTGAATGATATTTTCCCGCACAACTCCGGCAACAAAATTTTTTTCTTATTAAATCTCTCCTTATTTTTATTTCAATCTTCTGCCCACAATGCAGACATTCTTTATATTTTAATCCTAATCTTGTCATTTATTGATTATTAAAAAAATCCGCAAAATAATTTCGCCGAATATTACAGCTTATAGGTATCATGTCAAGCAAAAAAAACCTAAAGCATCTTATTGAAATGCTTTAGGTTTTTTCCGGTAAAAGTTAAAAATGTTAAATCAAGAATGTTACTCTTCCTGTGTTCTACATCCTTACCATCGCGGCAGGATCAATTTTACTTGACATCGGCTTGGATTTGCTTTTTTCTTTCGGCGCAGGTTTCTTCGTTTTAACTTCTTTTGATGAAGTACTGGCAATCTTATTCATCGCATTCATTTTCTCCTGCTCTTCTCTTACCATTCGTACAGCCGCTGTTTTCGCTGCCTTAAGCCGAGATGGTGTTTTCTTGATTGCTTCCGCCTCAGTTAATGTTCTAACATCACTTTCGGCTGCCCATTTCCGTTCTTCTGCTACAATCGCTGCTTCTTGTGCCATAACTATACCTCCTCTGATTTTTTTATTTCCAATACTCATCACCCGACGGTACAAAAGGTTTGGGACCTCGCATCAACTGGACACAATTATAAACTACTCCTGCCACACAATCGGCCACATCCTTACTCTTATCAGGCATATGGTCTACCTTAATCTGACTCCCGCTCCGGGTCACTATGAGATGTTTTAACTCCTCCAGGGCAATATCGTGCCAATACATCATCAATCTATCTTCATACAAAGCAGTTTTTACCTCATTATACGGGTCCATCGACTTATCAATTGAAAGTTCCTCTGCCTCTATTCCTCTGCCATCTAAAATTTGGATTGTATCCGAACTTTGGTACGAATCCAAGGTAACTTTTTCAAAAAGGAATCCCATTAGCTGCAATTCGTATATCAAACTTCTAATATTTCCAAAATTGATCTCACCGCCCTGCGGGGGAATAATTCTGAGCATAACATCAATCCAAACAATTGGCATAATTTCTGTATACATTATATTCTCTTCGTTGCGTCTCATAACCTGAACTTCACCGTATGGATGGCCTACACAAAAACCCGCAGCATCACCAGTTTTGGCTAAATCAATATGACAAAATCTCTTAATCTTTGGATTAACAAGAGGTTGCCATATCAGTTTATCGTTTAAGCCTGTTACCTGCTGCGCAAGGAATTCTCGGATAAATCTTCCACTATCAATTAGGGTCGTTTCATTAAGTGTAAACGGATGTTTCCGTTCAACATCTGCCAGTTGAAAAATCTTTTCTGTCTGAGTAATAAATCTATTAATTAGAAGCTTGCTTTTACCTGCTATCTCCCTGAGAGACCCTTCGATGTCCCGCTTGAAGTCAGGTAAAAAATCTAACGGAACATTCAGAACTTCTATTTTCTTACCACGTTCGGCTTCGGCTTCGGCTTCATCCTCTATTACCTTCGGGGCTTGGTTTTTAGTGCCCATGCCCACCCAAAATTTCTTATCCATATAAGTTCCAGGTGGCTTCGGCTCCCAAAGGGGATAGTCAAGAACAAATATCATCGGATTTTCTTTAGCCTCCTGTTTTTTTCTATCCGTGAAATCGCTTGAATAATGAACAGATGATATCATAACTAACATACCAGGAAGCTTGCCTTTTTTCAAAAACCGTGACTTCATTCTCCGGGCAAGGGATGCATAAATTACCTCGGCCTGGTCGTATCGCATTCCCCTTGCCTGTCTTGAAGACTCTACAACCTCCATAAAATTTGTTTCGTCCATGGCCGCAGAAAAAACATCCATACCAAGGGCACCGGACATAGCAATAGCAGCAAGCAATATGTTTTTAGGGAATTTCATTTCTGCAGAATACATCTCGAAGGGAAACTGTTCTCGAAAGTAGGGAGAGACGCGGAGAGCCTCTTTAATACCACCAAAAATCACCCTTTTGGCCTGTGTTTCGGTAATCGATATGTTAGGAAAGAATAATGTAGAATTTTCTGCCAGTCCATATGCCCATTGCGGATTTTTTAAACAACTAACCTCATACAAAATTCGACAGATAATTAATTGAGTAAGATAACTTTTCCCCCAGCCGATAGCTCCAGAAAGCACTGCCTCTGTATAATTACCTTCAAAAAGTCGAATGAGATCATCCATTAATTTTGGATACAGATCTGCTCCGGCCCTACCTAAATAATTTCTATTTGAAAAAAAATGCTCAGTATCTACAGGAATCTCGTCATATACATCCCCGACAATCTGGTTAAGTTTCTCACTCTCACCATTTTGGCTTAACTCTCCGGCAATTGCCATAAACTCGGCAATTTCTCCTTGAGTCATAGAAGCAACTTGATCAATAAAGTTTTGCACACCCTCATTCGGGAGACCCAGGGTTTGTGTCAAAAAATCAAGATCAGGCGAATCAAGCATAGTCTTTTCCTTCGGGCAACTCTTTGGGAATAGCCTTTGATGCGCCTTGCGATGCAAGCTTTGTTAGAAGAAGGGATACTTCGGCAATTTTTCGTTTCCTTTGCAGTTCATCCCTCTCAGTCTTTACCACTCCATTGTCATCATTGTCCCTACCACCCATTGAAAACGAATGGTCAAATTTCTGCGGGACCTGGGGAAGCCTGCCGGTTTTTACCTGAAATTCAAAATAGTCTTTAAGTAAATTATGGAGTTGCTCTGCTATTTTATTGGTCATTTCAATTGGAAATTTGAGCTGTTCCTCTTTTTCTATGACAACTCCTAACCGTCTTTTATGCAAATTTATAAGCACAGCGAGCTCTTCAAATACCTCGATTTCATTAGCATACCCTTGAACTAAGGTATTGATATAATGAGTATCAACGTGGGTTAATGCTTTTTTGTCATCTGCCGGAATCTCGTGTAGTCTATAAAGACCAAGATATTTTGCCAGGGTCTTTACAGCCAGGTGCTTCATCTCGCCTTTAGATTTCCACCATCTCGCCAAAGAATAACATGCTTCCCCTGCACCCAGCCGGGCATAAATAGCAGCCCATAAAGGATAACGAGGCAATTTCTGCCATGCCTGACGATGCCGCCAACTCCGCTTAGCACCATTAACCTTACCTTTTGATTTCACTTTCACCTTTTTCGACATAGCCTATAACTTACAGATATTACCGCCTTTTTTTATCTTTATCATTTTATCAAAAGGTGAACTTTTTGTTTTTCGCATGTTTTCACCTCTTTTCGCATGTTTTCACCTTTGGTTCACCACGTCAATAATTACATAAAACCTTCAAAAATCATATTTGTTTTGAGCATGCAGCGTTAGGCTGATCTTTTAATCCACATTCATCGCTACTCATGATTGTCTCGTCAGCCTTAACAAAACGTCCACATTTTGTACACCGAGGCACAAAGGTTGCTCCGTCTTCATTGGATTCTTATTGTATTTTCGTACTCAAACATAGGCTGTATTTTTTATTAAAAAGTTTGTTAAATATCTGCCTTACCCTTTCCCTTGAAATTTTATACTCTCGGCCTATCTTGCTTAAATTGCAGTTTGGATTATGCGGACAAAGTCTCAGTTTAGTTATCATTCCACTATATTTGTCATTCAGCCGTTTGCGGAATAAATCTGACTTGGGATACTCTTCTACGCGGTTTTGCCTGCGTAAATAGTCATAACATTTTTTACACAGTTTTCTGCTTTTAATAACAATTTCACGGTCATGACAATGTTTGCAATTCATCTTTTCAACTTTTCCGAGTGTAAAAGATTTTGTACCGCTTTCCCGATTGGATCATGAGAATACCACCGAAGCCGTTTATCCTTGGACCGGGCATATAGAATTTCATTTCTGGTACTAAATCCAATATAATCTTCGAAGTTTACCACAAAAATCTCATCAGCTCTGTCAATCTTTCGAAGATGAAGCTGGTCCATCTCGTTAGCGACCCCTTCAGCCTCTGCCAAATGATCGCTTACAAGATCTTTACAGTACCATTGAGGGCAATAAGTGGAGCCCCATCGTCATCGCCTGTTCATCGCGCTCAATCAGCCATGCGCACACAGCCATTATATCAACAAATTTTGATGAACCACACAAAACAACTATTTTTGGCTTATCCACTTTCAGTCCTCCTCTTATGCGTCTGGCCCATCGACCCACCAAGAATATCCGCAATCCTGACAACAATAATTACAATCAGTATAGCCACCACAAGATGAATCCCACTTTCTATATTTTACATTCCGGCTTCTGCATTGCCTGCATTCTAGGTCTTGGCAAATTTCCCATTCTGAAAATTCGCCATCACTATCATTCATGGTTTGTGTATGCATTTCGCTTTTCCTTTCCGAACAGGGTTGCAAAACTACTATTTTCGGCTCCTCTGTAACTGATTGATATAACAAGCTAACATTAACTTGCTCCATGGGCGGGAGACTTTGCCTTCGAAGCTGTAATAACCAAATATCCAGGCTCCCATTCATGATATGGAATACCGCCATAATCAGCCCAAATAGAAAAAGCAAAACAATTATCTGTAGCGTTTATAATACAGTCGCAATGATCACACATGAATTCTCTTCTTGCTTTGCCGGCAACAAACTTTACATGTTCACCAGGATACGGAGTATCAGTTGGAAACAATTTTCTGAGTTCAGACTTACATTTATTACAAATAATCTGTTTCTTCATTTCGGGTCAGTTCCTTCATTCCATGCTACGTAAGATTAATATCTTTTCAGAATCAGTTATTTCGCGATAGGCATTTTCAAAAGTCTCTATCATCCTCTTTCCTAATCAAGTTTCTTCATCACATCCCATGGCAGCATAAAGTCGCTCCGATAATTGCCCGCCTGTTTCGCGGCATTCATCGGTGAATCCCTGCATCTTTTTCTTGAGCTTATTGTTCATCTTGATCCAGTAATGAGATTTGCCACCAAATTCAAAGACCATAAATCCATACTGCAGGTCATCTCCATACTTGGTGAACATCTCGTTAAGGATCGCCGAAAGCTGGTCAACTGTCTTGATCTCACCTTTGGCATTGTCCAGTTGTTTTTGCATCTCAGGAGGTACCTCTCGCCGGATCTGTTTCATTATCTGACTGACAATGGTATTATCAACCTCAAGACTCATCATTTGCTGGGTAAGTTCATCCCCATACTTTTTCGCCAGGTCATCATAAACTTTGGCCAGTTTTTCGGGATTGAATTTTCCTCTAACTATATTGTCACTGACATTTTCTGCTTTCTGCCTGTCCTCATCCCAATCCTCAAATACATTGCAAGGAACTTTCTTTAACTCAATCAATCTGGCTGCATCTACGGCATGATTGCCGGCAACAATAAGAAAGCGCCCTTTCTTTTTCAGGTTCGGGGCAACTTTCACTGTTCCGCAGAAACCATTTCTCCGAATTTTCTTAACCAGTTCATTAAATGTGATTTTAAGCTGCTCCTGGGGATTATAATCTGCGTTGTCAAGAAGATCTACGTCAAGCATAACCACGGGCCGGACGAAAACTTCATCCTGTTTTTTTGTTGTCATTCTATTCTTTCTCCATAACAGATTTATTAAATAAGGTTTGTTGAATTTTCCCTGCTTCGGGTGGTGTAAGCCATTCATCAGTTTTCATGTGTGTACTTTGATGCGATCCTATTCCCATATTTACGGCTTTCTCTCATCAGTAAGCTGTTTAATAAAATGATTAATATTTTCAAAACAACCGGTGTTAAATATAGTATTAGGTTCAGGAAGAAAGCAGTACTGGCGCCAAGGTCCATACCATTTAACTACCCCTAATAATCCGTTGCTTTTTTGATTCCGGCAATGCCATACAGATGTTTTCGGTTTATCCTCAACTTTTATAAAATAAATATATTTATATTCTACTGGCGGTTGGAATACCAACATCTTTCATGCCCTTCCTTTTTAGTTTCCATTTTCATTGTACATCTGACGACCCTTTTATTTATGATCTGAAGTGCAATTTGCACCGCCACGACAAATATATCCCTGTCCACAAATATTGTAGGATAGGACACGTAACCATTCAGATGCTTTCTTAAACTTCTCGGCTCCGCCGGAATTACCAAACATCTGAGTAGCAATGGAAACTCCAGATAAAAAATCAGACAAGGCCTTCACTTCTTCAATTTTGTCCATAATATCACCACCTTTTTACGACTCTGCCTTTTCTATAAAGCCATGGCATTCATTCTTATAAAAACCCCAATCTTCATCATTCGGTGATTTAGGCATTTTAAATAACATTGGCATTTTTAACAGACATTGCCTTTTCCCGAGTCTTCGTGTTTTCCATATCGGATGATTTGGAGAGGGAAAATTTTGGCATTCATCACAAAAAATCATAACATTTTCACATCCCATACTTTCCGATCAGGTGTTAGGTGACGGATTGATTCTGCAATATCATCAGATTCTGCATCCCACGATTTGATAATCCTTCCACCGCCCCATGCTTTTGGCCCTGTAACTCGATAATTATTTATACAAATACTATTACCTTCAACGCCTGCAATCATTTCTATCTTTACTTTCATGAGTCACCTATCTATTGAACCGAGCCGATACTCGGTGGTATATCTTGATTTAACTTGAGTTTTTTCACCGTTTCTTGTAGTCCTTTGATCATCGTCGTCCGTTCAGCATTAGATATGTAATTACTAACTCCTGGCTTATTAAATTCAAAAACGATAAGAGCAAATCCCATCTTATGACCTGCTAAATCTTGCAAACATTTAGCAATTGCACTGCCTATTTCCTGCATAGCTTTTTCTGTTTTTTGCTGTATTTCTGCTTCTGTCATTATTCCTTACGCCTCCTTTCAAATACCGGTTCCGCTTCCTGGCAATTATCCTCATAACCCATCTTCTCAAGCATGTTCTTAAACAATATCTTGGTCGGTACAGTCCGTGACGGTCCTCCTGGCTTCTCCAATAGTGCTGTCTTAAATCCAGTAAATCTTTTATCAATCATCTTCAGAAAACTCTGCAATCGGATTGCATCTTCGTCGTACTCACTAATTACAAAATTTTGTACCTCTTTCCATATCCTGCTCCTGCTCTGGGTACCGGTCATCTCTCTATTTCTTTCAATCCCAATTTGTGCCACCTTTCTAATATGATTCACCAGGTCCTGCATCATGTTCGGCAAATCATATTTTTCATTAATCATCTTACGATACGGATTTATCTTGGCCTTAGCCTGCTCATAATTTTCGTAAATCCACTTAATCATTCCATATGCCTCAGACAGATTGTTCCAAAGGAAAGGATATTCTTTAGGTAGGCTTTCAAGGACCCATGGCCGGTTCGGCAAAACGCCTATAAGACCAAGATAAATTTGTTCAAAGATAAAACTGGACAAATTTTCATCCAGGGACGCTGCCATAAATACGTGCCCCCTGGCTGCTTCCCGCATATATCTAAACTTGTCATAACTGGTTATCAGATATCTAATCGATCCGCTTTTGAGCGTATCCTGGACGTACTTTCTTTTTGCAATCTGTCGCCAACCAGTCTGTGTGGTAAAAACGATATCTACGTCCATTCCGGAACTATACAGTTGCTCATAGACCTTCATTACCTTATCTACCTGTTTTACGGTTGCAAACCGGGTTCCGTAATACAGGGTGAACTTTTTGTACTTTTGGGTTGATTTGATAATTTCGTCCATTTCGGGAATCGTAAGGGCAATATCGGTATACATGCAGGTTTTTTCAAACATTCTCTGAAAATAAGGGGAAAGGCATTGCCGTACATATTGTTGACTATTAAGATAATCACGCCGGCCATAAAAAATCGGATTGCAAAGGGCAAATGACATTGCAGTAGCACAATCATATTGTATTTTTGGTCTTTTTCTACCCTCGCTGAATGTTCCGTATTCCCATGGAGCAATCGTTGCAAGAACTACCGGTACATAGTGTGATGTTCGGTAATCAGTAAGCAACTGGCTTATATGAACCCCTTCAAAAAGTCTTGTGCTGTATATACAATCTATTAAATATTTTCCTCCACGGACATAGAAATACTTGGCAAAATCCGAATCTATACATGCATGTCGAAACATGAAATCCGCCTCTTTATCCAACCACACAAACTTAGTTCTCGGAAGATCTCCATCTCCAACTTGACCTTCATAGCTCCCGGAAAGTACTACATAAAAAAACATATCGTCATGAAACTGCCCGCAATAGTTAATAATATTCTCGACCGCTATATAATCACTATCGCTTTTCAATATACCTACTCCGGGATTTGGAATCATGGCTATGCGCATTAATCTATTTCTCCGACTTTTCGTAATATTCTAAACCCTCTTTTAGCAAGAAGGGGCGCTCTTTGTACCATTCGATTGTTTCACGCAAACCTCTTTCAAGGGGTATTTGTTCAAAAAGTTCTGGCATATCTGATGATAACCAAACATCGCCACTGGGCTCTTCATCTACAATTTCCTCCTCACCATCTCTCATGGGCACATAATCAACCAACGATTCTGATTTCGCCAAGCACCACATTAAATATGCTAAATCGCGCACCGATATAAATGCCTGACAGTCCACATCATACATCGTCTTTGAAGGTCCGTTACGCATAAATTCAACCGTGATACGGGCCACATCCTTAACATGTATCATTTCAACCTTTTGCAACCCCTTGCCAAAGATCTGCACAGGTTTCCCGGCGAGCAAATTCATAATGGTATAAGGAACGAGCCTCCTGGGAATTAAAGCCTGGCCTGGGCCATAGATATTTCCCCATCTCAGCAACTTAATTTCCATGCCGGATTTGCTTTCAAATATTTTACAAAACATTTCGCCAGCCTTTTTCGTTACCGTGTAAATATTGGCAAAATCATCCGGCACAGCAGGATAGTAAAATCTTTTAACCTTTGAATTATCAGCAACCCATAAAAGACCAAGAGTGCCACCAGCATTAACACTAAGTGAGGCCATAGCAGCGCCAGCTTCAAAACCTCCAGTGCCTACGATTGCCCCCATATCATAGACCTCGTCAACACCTTTCATAAAATTACTTTCCAACATCTGTTTAAGATCGCTTTTGTTATTATGAAGATATGTCTCACCCTTCCAATGTTCTTTAGGCAAACGAACATCACAGTTCCAAACTTCATCTCCTCTATCCAAAAGCTCCTTTACGAGATGCCGGCCAACAAACCCACTTCCTCCGGTTACAAGGCACTTCATCTGTTTATCTCCTTCCATAATCTTTTGAACGTATTGATATATTTGTCTCTTTCGGTTGAGTCTTGAATCAGTTGTAAACACACATGACCATCTGCTACCTCTTCAGCTCCGGGGTAATTCCCCTGTGCTAAAAGTTTATCATGAACCCAGTCTGTAAACGACAGACCTTCATTTTCCATCCGCTCGTCCAGTTTGTGAGCATGTTTTGTCCTAACTATGTATTTATAGAAACCGGTCATACAACCAAGTTCTTTTTCAACACTTCGAATATCTATTTCACGAAGTGCCATGTCGTATTTTTCTGCAATTATCCCTCTCAAAGCAAGTTCTTTTTCAAGTCTTTTCAGCCTCGCAAATGCTATGGCCGCGGTGAACTCATTGACCCTATAATTATAGCCTTCCATTATCTGCTCAAAATCATCATTTTTTCCTTGGTTTCTCATCACTTTCATAAAATCGTAACAGACCTTTGAGTGTGTCCCAACAAAACCTCCTTCACCACACGTAAGCACCTTTGTCCCAAAGAAAGAACCAGCAACAAAATGACCACCCGTTCCCGCTCTTCTCCCGTTGTATGATGAACCGTATGCATGTGAAATATCTTCAATTATCGTTATATTATCCTTACGACATCTATTAAACATACGTTCTGTTTTTGCTGACATCAATCCACCTGTATGAACCCAAACCACTCCGTCAATATCACTTGGAATCTCACGAATACAAAATGTTTTTGGATCTACATCCAAATACCGAATTTCGTCAACACAGCCAGACCTTTCCACTGCCCACTTCACCATTGGGACTGTCAATACCGGAATACCAAGTTTAATATGATAAGCAGTGTTATGAAACGCTGCTCGGATTGCTAACTCAAGAGCCACAGTTCCATTGGCAACCAATAGCACTTGTTTTTGTCCTTCAAACAGTTTTGCACTCGCCAGATTTTCAAATCTGGTATGAAACTTTCCACCGCCGTAATAAGACCATCTTTCGCTGAAATAGACTTCTTTTAGGAATTCGCTTAGTTCTGTCCATTCATCTTGATTTTGATACATTTTTATGTCCTTTCATTTTACTACACAATAAAACTGAAAATTTTTGGTCTGATACTCAAGGTATCTTAAATACTTTTCAGAAGCCCTCATGATAATATCTTTAGCGTTTAAGTAAAATCGTTCTGCTTTAGCATTTCCAGCATCTATCAATTGCAATATTCTTACTGCATCTGGGCATGTAAGATGAATAATCATATTCCCATCTTTGACCATGAAAGGATATAACAGGCAATCCACTGGCCTTACTGAATAAATTGTGCAGTGCTCTTCATATGACCAAGCCATGCAACGGTTATCCTTTCTTTTCATAACTGTCATTGGTTCATCAATTCCAGAAAACTTGACCTTATGAACATTCTGAGACCCTATCTGATATATTTCGTCTGTTCGGATAAACGGTCCCATCGTATCTTTTGTAAAATGACAGCAACATCGAAAGCAATTCCCACAATTAAATAGCATATCTATACCTTTCATATTAACAAAGCCCTCCTGTTTCTTTCATGTACGTTCATAACCAAATCAAGAATAGATAAGTTAGAAGAAAAAGGTACTTTGATTTGCGGATACTCCGGGCATGTCCAGTTCTGGACTACAATTTTGATCCCGGCCTTCCTGAATGCCTCTTTATCCAAATAGTTATCATATGCTGATTTACCACACAGATATTCAGTAGCATCCAGCTCCTTACAAATATCAAGCATCCATTGAGAACCGTTTCCATCAACCCCCAAAGAACTTGCACGAACAGTTACAACTTTACAACTTTTTATAACATTTAAGACCCAATCTACAGCAAGCTCACAAAGTCTACTGAAACGGCTCTCTTCATTTTCGTAAAAAGAGTGCAAGGAATTGCCACACATTCTCCATCCATCTGTTTTTCCGTAAGCATGTCGCAAAGCTTCATAATGTTTTTGTCTCCATCGCTGGTTATCATCAGCCAGAAGATTTACAAACATTTCACGTCTGCCCGTATGGACAATCGGAACAGTCATATTGACAAGACCACATTTACCTTTGATCTTCATCGTATTTGTATATCTTACGCTTCTTGTGAATTGAGCCGTATCAAGTAATACAAATATGTCCGAATCCAAAATTCTGTTGAAATAGTGGAGTGTTGGAAAATACGCAGGCTGGTAAATCGATACTCTCATTCTATCCACCTCCAAATCCTAAATGCTTCCGCATATTCGGCGCCTACTTCTCTACCCCTCATTTTTGCCCATAGTCGGATCGTCTCCATGCTAAAAAGATGTTCCTTTTTCCTCTGCTGGGAAAAGTGTTTTTGAAAGGCCTCGATCTTACGTTCAAGCACTTTACCCGAAATCCGGATAAAAAAATTTGCCCAAATCTCCTCGCTCGACTCATTCCAGGTGCTACCTGGATATTCATACTCAATCACTCGTGAAGGCATAAACTTATCTGAATTCGGCCTACATGCTGCAACTGCAGCTTTTTGAACAACCGTGTGATCCTGGTGGTATGACTTTCGTGGAAAAAATAAAGTATCAGGACGATAGATCTCGATTTCTTTATCAAACTCATAGACCAGTTCCCGTATAGGAATAGTATCCAGTCTTGATTCCAAATTTCGCTCCTTAAAGACAATTCTCCAGCTATCGACACCTAAACATTCCATGGCCGCTTGCAATTCCTCAACTCTCTGCTCTGCCGGTACCTCTACGCGACCATTGTGCCAAAAAACAATGTCTCCGGCCACAGCTACCACAACCCGTACTTGGCCACCTTTAGCCTTGATATTACAAATTGTCCCGCCCAGGGACAATGTTTCGTCGTCGCTGTGCGGACTAATTATCAAAATTTTCTTCATCCAATTTTTCATGTGTAATTAACTTCCTGTTCTCCGCCCTGGTGGTATCCTTTTCCAAGGTAATTTCAGTTTATTCAGCAAAATCCAACAATAGGATAATCCAATTCCTGTTACCTTTGCTATCTGTTTCCGGGTCATATTCTCGGTCTTCAAAGCAAGAATCGCCCTTACCTTCGGGCCTGGGTAACGGTGGCCTTTACCAAGATAAGGAACATCCAAACTCTTCATTTTTGTACATAGCGTAGGGATACACACATACAAATTTTTTCGTCTGGACATTTCAGTAACTGAACGGTTAAATCTTGTGTATGCTTCTGCAAGGAACTCTTTTTCTGTTTTATGACTTGTACCATATCGCCGATTATATCCTTGCATTAAACCTGTCCAATCAATCATAATTATTTTTTCTCCAATACTTCATTTCGGCATCTTGTCTGGCAAGGATTGCATTATTTAATTCTTTAAAAGAGCCAAGATGAATTAATCTTCCGCCTACTCCAATATAAGATCGAAATTTATTTCTGTCTGAAGACCAAAATACACCTGTAATACCTGTTTTATTTCTTTTCTGAACTCTTTGATTACGATTCTGTTCAGTATGCGTTGCCCATTTACAATTCTTTAAAAAATAACCTTTTTCATTATCAACCCTTTCTAATGTAAAATCATTTGGGCACTCACCCATATCAGCAAGGAAATTTTCGAAAAATTTCCATCGTTTACAGACTGTTATTCCGCGTCCGCCGTAATAATGATAATCTTCATAATTAATATCTATGCAACGCTGTATCATACTTGCCCATATTTTATATATTCGAGAGCTACTAAGTCCATGTGTAGTTAATCTTTTCTTTGCTATTTCTCTTTGAAGACACCCACAAGATTTTGTACATCCACTTCTCAGGCTTCCCCCATTAACAATAATTATGACGCCGCAATCACATTTGCACATCCAAAGAGCAAATCCCCATTTATCGCTTCCTGCTTGTTCAATTACCGTTAATCTACCAAATCTTTTCTCAGTTAAATCGATCTTTTTCATATTGTTTTTTAACTTTTTAATCTATGTACTTAAATTCTATTCTATTTATAAGACGATCTCGTTTTGTTTTATTAAGCTTACAAAACATTTCTATAAAACTATCAGGAGACATTTTTAAGAAACCTTCTTTGACACATTCTTCTTTCGTAATTCTATAAAGTGGTTCCCATCGTGTTGATTTAATCCAAATCTGACAAATTCGTTTAACTTTTTCGCCTTTCTTCAGCCCCATTCCTTGTTCAACAGCATTAACAATATCATCAGGTTTTAAAAAAGCCCATCCAAGACGTCTTGTCACTGTTTTGGTACGATTTCTGACCTGTTCTTTGGTAATCATGAAGGACATATTTCGCGGCATCGAAAAACCTCAAGTGATTCTGTGTATTAATTTTATTTTATTTCCGTCTCATCTTACGCCTTAACGTTTCCCTGTTAATATCCAGTTTCAAAGCCAATTTCTTAATAGTATGGAATTTTTTCACCCCGGCTCTAAGCACAGCTCCTATTGTCTTGAACTTTGTACCATAAACTCCATTCCAAAAAGTAATGATTTCATTCCAGTCTGTATTCATTATTCTTTTCTGGTCACATATTTCGCGGCATATTATGCCTTTCAGATCATCCCAATTACTCTCGTAAAATCAGGAACAATATCCCTACTCAGGTTACACCACAAATGAAGACAGAACTTCATAATGTTTACATACTGTGATTCCGGAGGAAAAATCTGGATAGCTTGTTTATCTTTTCCAACAAAAATATCTTTAACCTCCCGGAGCTCTTTCCATTTTGGAAGTTTATTTTTATGAGAGCAGGAAACATGTAACCATCTGTCTCCTTCATGGTCAAATTGACCTACAAGGACAATAAGACCGTTGAATTTCCTAAAACATTTTTGAAATGGAAGCGGTGATGATATTTGCTTCCAAGAAGGCGGCAAAATTATCGGGTTCATTGAATCATTACCTTGACAAGTATTTACGAGGAACGGCAAATTGCGCTTCCAGCGCTTTCAACATCTCTCCTACTTCTTCAGCAATCGAATCTGGTTGGTCATCAGCCCAGGCGCCACAATAAGGACACATCGCATGAGTTTTGGGATGAATATAATTCTTCTCACACTCGCAGTCCCAATATGACTGGTTCGTTATCATTTTTTAACCTCTCTCACTGACACAAAATCTACTTCTATGTCAGCATTCTCAATACTCGCTTCTTGTTTGGCCTGATCTTTCGCATCCTCTTTATCAACAGCTAAAATTCTCATCTCCTCAGTCCCGCCATATTCGATAGTGACATCAAAATATTTTAATTTTTCATCAGCAATTTTGGCCGATTCTGTTTCCATTAAATTTATATCTTCTTCCAAATCACGCAAAGCCTCTATCTGCCTTCGATCACCAAAAACAAGCGGTTCTTTGAGTGATAAAGGAATTTTACTGTCTGGAATAAATCTATGTAAGGACATAACACCTTTATTTATATTTTTTTGCATTGAGTTAGACGCTCTCAAAATCGGATACAATAATGTCTATTTCTTTCAAAAGCACATCTGCCGTTTTCATGATTTCATATTGCCCATCATCCATATAATACTCGCCATGATTATCGTGCTTTGCCTCGGCTTTATCATGCGCCTGCTGTATATATTTCCGTGTACTTCGCAACGCGGCTATTGCTCTTTGCTGTGCTTCATAAGCCATATTTTATCCCTTTAAGCTGAGAAGGGTTGCGGGCTCAACTGAAATAAAGAAAACCGTTGATCCGGCCATTTTGCCCCAATATCTGTCCGGTACCAGGCATCAAGAAACCAATAATTAGATCGAACCATCTCGTACACCTGCCTCGTCGCCAGTTCTACAGATTCACCAATTGCCACCACTACCAAATGCCGGCCACCCTTAGTAACGAGCTTTCCATCTTTCTTTTCCGTCCCCATCTGAAACACAAGAGGATACTCATCAGTCGGTAGCTCAATAGGAACACCCTGCAAGCAACAACCCGGATACGGATATCCCCCGCCAGCTATTACAACCCCCACAGCGGCCTTATGAGCAAAAACAATATCGTCTTCTGATACCTCACCCCTACACGCTTTCAGAGCTATTTCTGCAAAATCACAATCAAGCATAGGAAGTGCAATTTCGGTCTCCGGGTCTCCCCATCGGCAGGTAGGTTCTACAAACCAAAACTTGCCTTCCGCATCCATTATAAAATTGATATCAAGCATTCCGGTGTAATTGACTTTATGCAGCCAGGGCTCAAGCTTTCGGATCTCGGCCATGATCGGTTGGCGACTACCTGCCAAGATTACAGTGCCCATTTCGGCACAGAACGCTCCTCTGTCATCATTATGAACACGCTTATGTTCCATCGTCATCCATAGCGGAATTATCTTACCCTGCTGACACAAAACACGGCCTGATATTTCAATACCTTCTTTATACTCCTGAACGAGCACGCTATCACTACTCACTTTCGTCCACTTATCCAAAAAAAGTCTCAATTCGTCAGTGCCCTTAACAATCTTAACCCCTTGACCACAAGCCAGGCCAGATTTCTTGATTACATATCGGTTTTCTGGAATCTTACTGTGGATCAGCTTCAGTACATTGAACATGTCTGGCTCGTCAGGCCAATATGGTCCAATAACAATCGTCTGTGGAACAGCAAGGCCGTGTTCCTTAGCAACATCAATACCATAAACCTTGTCAGTTTCAAATCGCACAGCATCTTTACTGCAAGCAAAAACTTTTCCCGGGCCGAATATATCTACCAACTGTTGCTGCAATCCGTTTGCACTATCTTCAACATGAACCAATACAATCAAATCGTAATTCTCGCCCGGCTTGAGTAGTTTTTCTGGAGACTTAAAAACATAGACTGAGTGGCCATACTTTTGGCAATGCCAACACAAGGCATTAACCCGGCCGTCATTCCCCACCAATGCTACTTTCATAATAAATCTGATCCTCTTTGTTCCATTTCAATCTGGCAACTACTTCGATGTTTATTTAATTTGCCATAGCTTACCATTGACAATATCCCTAACAAGACTGGTAGAAATCCCGAACATTTTTGCAATTTGCTTTTGACTATAATTGGTTTTTTGTCTTATTTGTCTTAATTTCTCTACACTTTCTTGATTCATTATTGTATTTCGTTTATTTCTGTTGTTTTCCGTAGACGTTGAAAACTTACAATTTCCAGGTTCATAGTCTCCATTATTATTCTTCCGATCAATTTGGAGTCCTTTTTTGTATCCATTTTTCAATGCCCAAATTTCAAATAACTTGTGATCATTTCTCCACTCTTCACATATTTTAATGCCACGCCCGCCATAATACTTAAAAGAGTGATCATTAGAATTATAACATCTATTAATCATCCCCTTTCGCACCCCGTAAAGAAGAGTATTTGATTTACCATGTCTTATGTGGTCTTTTGCAATCAATTTTGCCCGCATGCATCCGCATGATTGAGCTATTCTTCCAGCAGAAAGTTGTCTTTCCACTTCTTTTTTACAATAAGGACACAAAAACAAACCCCAGGATGATATATAATCCTTTTTTCCTTTTCTTGTGCCAAATTTTTTGATTAATTGCATTCCAGTTACTTTAATTATTTACAAGCTCCTTTCTTTCCACCTTTTTTGCGACCTACACCAGCACCGGTTGCTTGGCCTTTCCCTCTTCCCCTACCATTTTTAGGTCCAGTTGCACCTTTTGGGGGGCCTGTTCCATCTCCTTTAGGCATTTGGACTCACCTCCTTAATTTCATTTAAACTCATACAACAAAAAACTCCGTTGCTTCCAGCAATGAGATATTAAAAATTGACGTCATTTGCAAAGCAAACAAAACCTTATCAAAAGACCGCAATCGTTTGTATGCTAAAACAATTTCGCCTCTTTCGTAATGACGATATTTACTAAATATTTTGCAAATCTCTTCTTCGAATTCAGTTAGATCCTTCACGATTTCTACCTTATCACCTTGAGGGGTTGTGCACAAAGGGCAATTACACGGTGCCCCATAATCATAATAAACCTTCTTCCTTCCCGTATCATCACAAATTGGACACGGATTTCGCACATCGACTTCATTAGTTATCTGTTTCAACCTTGATTCAGGATATCCATGATTCCAGCTCCAACAGTCAGAACCTTTCACTCCAAGTGAATAGAGTGGAGTTTGATCACAATCCCGTGTGTGTTTTGTGACAAATAGCCTTTCACCGGTTTTAATTTCAACCAAAGCTCCAATAGGGATAGAATGTTGTTTTGTAATATTAATCTCACGGTACGATCTCCCCTGTGGGTCATTTGGATCTTTTAAGTCGGCAATGTTAATAATTTGCATAAACTCCTTAAAACGGAATATCACTAAGTACTTTTTGAGGTTTCTTGATTTCAATTCCCTTTTTTTTCAGATACGCTTCCAATTGCTGTATATGCTTACACTTTTTTCCTGTCCCCACGAGACGTTGCGTATAATGAGGACACTGGCAACTACTCAAATCTGCCTGGACTTCATAGAAATTACCATCTCCTGTCTGGGATTCTACTAAATAATTTCCTTTGGGATTTTCCATAATTCTCGGTTTCCACTGACTCCTTTTTCCATAGCTTTGCACAGCCTTAAGGGATTCCTTATCGTCTGGATCAAGCTTACCGAGTTTCTTATACATCCTGATCATCTGCCATCTTCCATATCCATCACCGGAAAATCTGTTATCCATATAGCCCTTCTCGGCTTTCATTTCATACCCGGCTTTACAGTGGCAGTCTTTTGCATAATCTGGAATTGGTCTTCGTTTCCCTGCTTTTAACTCTTTGTCTGCCTTGTCGTAGGCTGTTTCTCTTTCCTCTCCTTCGGGCACCTCCCAAAATTTAGTGGCCTTGCAAAGTCTTTCAACCCAAGCAAACCAGATATTTTCATCTTTAATAGATGCCCATGCCTGCCAGCAACTCACGCTATAAATTTGGATCTTTTCCCCAAATCCATCTTCAAATGCAAAAATAAGAAGCCGGCGACACAAATTCCAAGCATCTCCGGCTTCTTCCATAATCCGCGCCCAATACATCGAGCCTTCCAAGTTGCCGAGGCGCATTTCTTTAATGAGAGCACTCATCACATCTTTCTGATCATATCCTAACTCTCGATACTTTTCAGCAGTTGACGCTTTTTGAGCCTCCCTTTTTTCGGCTTCTTTCACCTTTTTAAGCTCTTCCTTGTTCATCCCAAATAATGCTTTTTGTACCATTTTATTTATTCTCCCTTTTATGTATTATGTTTTAAATAAAACCTAACACATAAGGAAGTATTTGTCAAGTATTTTTATTCATTATTTTGGATAGTTACAAATTATTTTCATCGCCGGAAAGTTCTGTCTTCTCTATTGGTTTCTATTATTCAACAGAAATATAACCCTCCAAACCCTTTTCCACAATTAACCATTCCGGACACAAAATAACTTTGGACTGTTCATCCAATTCGCAAAATGTAAAAGGAAAAAAATGCGTTTTCCCATCAATACCCACGGCCCAAGAGTTAGGACAGGCTTTTAGAAAATCGTCATATTTAATATATAATTTATGCATTCCTATCTATCTTCCTTTCAACAAATCTTTGGCTTGTTTCTGATCTGGAAAATTTAAAGGTGCATGCAAGCCTCTCTCTATAATAAATTTGTCTCGGGCCTTAGCTGCTTCAACAGCACTTATAAACAAACCGAGATAGTATTGCTTACCATCTAACTGTGATCCGGCCATATATTTTTTCTTTGCTTTATGCCAATAAACACCTCTAAATCCAGTAGTATTATTTGCTCGTAACAAACGAGTATTTAAATTACTCTCTGATCTTGTCACAAATCTACAATTATCAGGACAATAACCTTTATCGTTATCAAATCGATCAATATCCAAGGTTTTTCGCCAGCCATTTATTTCAGCCCATACAATAAATTTTTTCGGGTTATCTTTCCATTCAAGACAAATCGTAATGCCGCGTCCGCCATAATTTTTGTAACTCTTATGTTTTAGATTATAGCATCGCTGTATCATCCGCGTCCAAACTTGATAAATCGGGTTAGAGCTACATCCATGCTTTGTAAACGATTTCGCTCTGGTTTCTTCTCCGTAGCATCCACAGCTTTTGGTATCACCACAGCGAAGATTTCCTCGGCTGACTATTGCCGTATTTCCACAATCGCATAGACATTCCCAAAGCACACTTCCATGTTTATCTCTAAGAGAAATCTCTTTTATTACAACCAATCGTCTAAAGCGTTTTCCTATGAGATTTAGTTTCTTCACCGCCTAATATTACCTCCTTCATTTTTTTCCTCTTATCTTTATCCCAGTAAGCGCTTTTGCAATTCGGACATATCCTGACTTCTTCTTTGCGAGGATTCCATTCGTATCCACATCGTTTACATTTCAATTGTTTTTTAATTTTAATCTGCATGTTTATAAAGTACCACCTTGTAGGTTAATTGTCAAGGATTATTTTCATTTATATTTTTTTCCATGTAACCACATCCACTTTTCCTATCTCTTATCAAATTTCTAATCTCATCCTTTGCTCGTTGAAGCATTACGTAACACAAGATCTGATGTTGAGGCGAACCACTGATTTTGATCATATCTTCTTTTTTATCGTAGCAAATCTTTATTTCAAGCATTACTAATCTTGTAAGAAATGTTTTAAGCTTTAATTTTTAATGATTCTTTGTTCGCGTTTATTATAATAAAGGAGTTTTTCTTTCCAAAGCACCGTGCTCTTTCTAACGAGAACATAAAAATATCAACCCGCCTTTTCCATCTTTTATTCATTCGGTCTTCAAAAACAAAAGTGCCAAAACCATATAAAGTTATTTCATCGCCACGTTTAAAATTAAAGTCACCTTCCAAATCTCTGGAAAGCCCTACAATACCCTCCCGTACCTTCGTCATAAATGCTGTGGTATATGGCGTTCCGTCACACTCCTGTGGCCTGGGAGTATAAGCAGTTATCGTAACAGGAATATAGATCGAAGAATGATGATAAATTGCATTGCTTAGAGATGTACTATTCCCTAATATCAATCCTGCAAATATTACAAAAATAATAGCAAGCTTCATCTTGCTTTTTTCTCCGACTGCAATCGAATTGCAGCAACTTTATTTTTCTTAAAACATTTTAGTTTGTTGTATCTCACAGGTTATGCGATTAGCACTTATCTCGCAATTTCTTTCTTCATACTCAATTCCGATCCATTTTCGATTAAACCGTTCACATGCCAAAAGGGTAGTGCCAGTACCGCTAAAGCAATCCAAAATTGTGTCATTTTTGTCTGTCATAACATCAATAGCTTTAATTGCTATAGGTTGCGGAGTATATCCTCTATGCCCGAATCTATCCTCTCGGAAAAACCATCCTTCTCCTGATAGTCTAATTCCGGTCCATAGATTTGATGGTGCCTTTTTGGGATGTCCATAGGACCATAAAATATCAAATTGGTCTGACCAATGAAAAGGAAATGCCAAAGCTCCTCGGGCGCCACGTCTTAAAATAATTAGATTTCCTTTAGGCAGTAAAATTAAATAATCTTCCAAGTATTTTTTGGGAACATGGCAAATTATCTTGTCAGATAGTTTAAGGCACAATTCAAAAACATCATACATCCGATTTAAGTATTCTTTATCAGATAAATTGTCGAACCCGGGGCCATAGCCTTTTCCAACATTATAGGGTGGATCTGTATAAACCAAATTAACGGATTTTAATTCTGGCATTATATTTAAGTTATCCCCATGATAAAGCTTTCCATTTTCCGTCTCAAAATATGGCTTTATCATTTCTTTCTCCTGTTCTTTTTTCTGCTTAAGCGAGTTGTTTTTGCCTTATTCTTTTTTCGCGGTTGGTTTGTTTGTCTGGTTGCCATTGTCAATCTCCTCTTGCTATATGTCTAACTTGCCAGCCTCGACAAGCTCGTGGCAAAAAATTCAGATTGTTATACAATTCTCATGCGTATCAAGCCTCAGCTTACTACGCTTGATACGATGATGCACGCTCAGATTCTTCCGAGACTTGCAATTAGGATTTTGACATGTCCAGTTATCGCGCTCAAATATTTTCCGCTGGAACTTAATATAATCAATACCAGTAAGCTTAACAGTACCAAGTTTTGGGTGTGGCCTAATCATTTTACTACACCTTGCTTTCTTTTTCAGACCCTTCCAAAATCTGTTCGATCATTTCGGTAGCCTGTGCCAGATTCCAACTATCAATTTTATTTAATTTGGAATCTTTCTGGATCTCCTTCAACTCGGCAACCACTTTCTTTAATCTATACTTAGCCAATATGTTTATTCTCTTCGCCATTATTCATCTCCATACATATCGTTAAACCGCGATATAGATGCCTCGTCCATAGTACCGTATGTAGAAATAAATTCCTCAGCCAAAACCTGCAGGTGATAAGACCGGACATCACTTCCAGTCAGTTTTGCTGCCAGGTCAAGTGCCCGATCAACAATTTCTTTCTGCGAAACATCAAATGAAAAACTCATGAAAATCTTTTTCTCTTTAGACTCCTCTCCCTTACTCTTTTTCACTTCATTTTTTAAATCTTCGACACTCATCTCAGTAGCCTTCTTAAGCCATTCAGCCCTGTTTTCTTCGGTAAGCTCCGGAAGTTCTTTCATCTTTGACCATTCAATTCCACGCACATCCTCTTTCGTTAAGTCTGCAGCTTCACAGTTTTCCACTATCGCTATAAGGTAAGCTGCCTTTCTGTAGCGAAAGCCATGCCTTTTTTCGGCGTATTCGTCCAAAGACTGATAACCTAACTCTTTATAATAGATACCCTCTCTAATTTCTCTTAGCATTTCTCCAAGAACATAATAGCTATCGAAGATAGAAGTCTTCAATGACTCTATTTCCTGATCAAGGGCTACTGCCCGTTTACGCCGATTCTCTTCGGAAAGCTTCCCGGAAAACTTTGCATATTCATGGCATGAAGCATTATCTGGACATGCATTACAAATTTTTCTGTGAATATAACACTCTTTTTTAGGACACCAAAGCGTTTGGCTGTTTTCTTTTTCTGCATCCACAACCGGATTTAATTTATCTTTGTTGTAAGTTACTTCAACCTTAGTCATTATAGATTCCTCCGTTACTCTCTTCCGGTTCGTATCCAAATTCGTACTCCAAATATTCTTCAGAAACTTCATAGTCGGATTTTTCTTCGATTTCGGTCATCTCAAGTTCCTTTCTTTTATCTTTCCCAGTCTGGAATAATCAGTGAAAACTTCTTTCTAATTTCTTCAAAAGGTTCAATATTAATAATCCCTATTTCTGCCGATTTGCGTCTTGTTTTTTGACTTTCCGTCACAATTGTTAACCTGTTGAATTCT
The DNA here is from genome assembly GCA_030606805.1 of Deltaproteobacteria bacterium. Lineage (GTDB taxonomy): Bacteria > Desulfobacterota > Desulfobacteria > Desulfobacterales > ETH-SRB1 > B13-G4. The sequence goes on along the minus strand of JAUWFS010000001.1, from coordinate 26,121 downwards.
TTTGGATAATATTTCTTAAATCTTTTCAATCTGGTAACAGATTTATCATCCATCCATCCTTTGACCTCTATCCATACATCCTCGTCTGGCAGATAAAAATCCGGGGTATAAAATCTTATCCCACGAATAATATCATGGAACTCAAACGTCCGGAATTCATATTCCCAATTGATCTTAAAAAGATTCAAAAATCGAGCATAATTAGCCTCGGTTGCACTTCTAAAAAACTGTCCATCAAGGTCAATTCGTTTCCCTGATTTTGTTCGAGAATATGGATTGCTCATATTTTTTGGATTTGTCCATGTTCCATTTTTTAACTTTGTAATATTATTTCTGATTGTCCGAATAATTAATTTTTCTTTTGTCATATTTGCCCAACCTCTTTTACTAGCTTTCGAAAGCTTTCTTAATGTCTCTGGACCATGCTTATGATTAAGATAGCCCCGTGGATGCTCTGCTTTTACTGCATCCTGCATAGCCTTCAAACTTTCTGCTTTGCCTTCTGGTGAAATAAAGGATCGGACATATCGACAATTCTTCTTCATCCACTTTGATTGCTTGGGTTTTTTTATCCCTGTTCTTGCAATTCGGGCATTTTCTTGCCCTTGCTTATAAAAAATTGTTGTCCTATCAAGTCTAAGCCCTAATTTCCATGCCTGTGTTCTAATTGCTCCGTCCGATAAACCAAATAATTTAATACAATGCATTTTGCCATAAATCGGATATTCTCTTCTCAATATTGCGTTTTTTCCCTCTGTCCAAAATTTTCTGATATCATCTACCTTTTATTTCATATCCGGCATTTGATTATAAATAACTCCGTCTAATTCAGGCATTGTTACAACCTTGCCGTTAATCTCCATCTGTTTCAGAAAAAATGGGGCATGGGCATTAACACACTGGTCTTTTAAATTTCTGATCCATTCAATTTTGGTACGGCGCCGCTTCGGGCCACTTTCAGCTCCACATATTACCCACCGGAGAAAATATTTTCTGACAGAATGACTACCGCAACTTACAGCGTAATCATATAATTTTAAATCAATTTTGGACAACATCGGTTCAATACTTACGAACCGAGCCGTTGCCGGAATCCGTACTAAAATTTCCCATCGTTCATCATATAGTTGCTGATTTTCTGCTGTTATACCAAGCCAGCAACTCCGGGGCCAATGAGCTATGCTTATATCATCTGCACCAGCCATCCATTTTGTAAATTCCAACATTCTTTCCGGTCTCTTTGTGAGAAAAAGAAAAATATGTTGTTGGCATTTGGAAGCAATATCCCAAACTTTCTTTATATATTCAAACGGCACATCCTCATGAAACAGATCCCCCATAAATTCCACACCAATAATAGCAGGCTTTTTCAGTTTTGATGGAGCCCGAAGTTCTCTTTCAATCAAAACTGGCCTCCCGCCGGCATAAGCTTCCTGTCTATCCTCTGGAATCATCGGGTTTTTTTCCAGCCGGTTGGCCAAGGCCAAATGCCAACAATTTTTACAACCTTCTGAAACAGGTGTACAACGCATGGCAATTGGTGACCATGAGTGAGTTAGATATTCGATCTTTGTTCTCTGCATTAAATATCACCTACTTTCTATTTTGGCTTAAGAGTTACCTTTCCGTTTGAACGCACCCTGGAAACTTTGTAAGGCTTCCCGCCAATATCCAGCGCCATACCCTCTCTCAGCTTAAAAACCCTGACTTCCTGCACTTCCGGTTGCTCTAAATGCTCCACGAGTTTTTCATGGTCATAAGGCTCTGGCATTCTCCCCATTCCGTCATTTCCAATTGCTTGCATTTTATATTACTCCTCTCACATGTTACACCGCTGTCCTCTCAGGTTCATATCCTTTGGGGAACGGTTTACTCCAGTTAAAAGTTACACGCCTCCAATTAATCTCGTCTGGTAACATCTCCGATTTTCCTGCGCACATTATCTTTACGAACTGATTCTGAATCAGAGGGTTCAATAAAATATCTATCCCACATTTTTCTATCACCAGCCGTAAAATTTCCACGCTTAGCAAAAATTGAGTGACAGCACAATCAGCACACAACCCATGGAAAGCCCATTTAAAAGGACGTGCCTCTGGATTTTGAGATTTTGCAGTTCGGCATTTATTGCCACATCTAACACACAAAGCTATATCATCTTTTATCTGCACACCTGTAATCTTTTCCTTTAACACAAAGCACCTCGCACATTTCATGGATTCTGGACTTTATTGCCCCATCAATCCTGTTTCCCTGGTCATCCAAGGGAAGATTTGATGAAAACGAAGTCAGTAACTCTTTATTTAATCGCCGGTCTACAATCATATAAAGTTTTTCCTCGACCATAGGAGTTGGCTTCTCTTTTCCAAGATCATCGATTGCTAAATACTCAACACTACATGCATCATCAATTATTTTATGTTCTGTATCATTATTTCGAAAAATATCTCTCCGAAGCTCCTCAAATAACCAAGGGGCTGACACAAACATCGCAGTAATTGTTTGGTTCAATTTCATATTTACGGCTGCTGCTAAAAGATGCGTTTTACCCGTACCATACGGTCCGAACAAATAACACTGAACGCCATTGCTCATCTTTTTTAACGCGCGCGCCTGGGTTTCGGTCTCAGCAACAAAATTCTTAAAGAACTTCTGTTTTAATCTTGCCGGCATTGGATAGGTTTCTGAAATTCTTTTAACTTTTCGTTCTCTCATTTTTCTGAAATAGCACTCACATCGTACCCAAGCTTTTTTAAAACATCTGCCGGAAGGCACTTCTATCCATCCATCTCTACATTTCTCACAATTCGGGTCATATTCAAATAACGAATCAATATCGGTCGTAGTCAATCTTACCTCCTCTTTTACCGGCCAGCTTATTGACTTGGGTTGAAAATATTCCTATTGTTCGCCCTGTCTTTTCAATAAATTCATCATCATCATACATAAAACGATTAATTAAATCGCTTACTTCATCAAGTGAATGTATTTCCAGCAACCTTGTCATAACGGCTCCGTCTTTAGCCCAACTCACCAAATACTCCACTCCGTGTCTTTTCTGATAAGCTGCTCTAAATTTGTCAATCGCTTCTTTAACATCCGAATTCGGCTTTTTCTTACTCGTAGCGCTCAACATCTCTCCAACAACTTCTGTAATCTGCTCAAAACCTTTGCTCACAATTTTTAATCCATTGCTCCCACTTCCAAGAAGCGCAAATTTAGAATCCTTTTTTTCTATTAGCTTAGGGACTTTTTTTTCCAGAACTGTGTTCTCAAAAATCTCTATAATTCCTGCCGGCCTGAACTGATAAATCAAATACAAAAATACCAGCCTGTCCTTCTCGTCCAGATCCATCCAAGACTTGAAAAACCGTTCACTACAACTTTTCTTTTTAGGCGAAAACTTATCTTGATATATATGCCAGTTTGTGTTCCATAAAAATTCCTCATTTAGAGCCTTAGTACTTTTCAGCAATCCAACAGCAAGATACGCTTTCTTATCCTTCTCCCAGGCAATCACCTTATCAGGCAGGGTCTTATGCTCAGTAGACTTGTAATTCATATTGATAATGTCTAATTCTGTGTATGGACGCAAGCCACCTTCACTTATCAAACCAGGGAAAACCGTCCGGTCTGCATTTACAACAAGCATCCACCATCTCCATCGAGAACCATCATTTTTTAATGCCATTACTTTATCGCCGTAGGCCCCTGCTCGTAGAAATTTTATATAACCGCCAATCATAACCCCCTATCCCTCCACCTCGATTTAGAACGGAATATCATCATCGTACTTTACTTCTTGATTTTCCGGCGGTTTTTCGAATGCAGGATGCTCACCGCTATCTTGCTTCTTTCCAAGAAAAACTACACGATTAGCAATAATTTCTGTTGTCCATCTTTTAACATCTTCCTTGTCTTCCCATTGTCTGGTTTTTATTTTACCAGTAACACAGATTTGTTGGCCTTTTTTTACATACTCACCGACAATTTCGGCTGTCTTCTGGAAACAAACTATCCGATGCCAATCAGTACTTTCCTTTTTCTCTCCATCTTTACCGGTCCATTTTTCCGATGTTGCCAGAGGGAAATTCGCTACGGCAGTTCCATTTGGGGTATATCTGATTTCAGGGTCTCGACCAGTATAGCCAATTAAAGTTACGAGATTTAAGGACATTTTATTTTTATCTCCTATTTATTACTGGATTAATTAATTAACCATTATAGCAGAATATTAGTTATTGTCAATGATAAAGTGCAATGAATTCAAGATGTTACGTTTTTAACATAGGTGATTAAGAGGAAACCCCGCCAATCGTTGCGGGAGGACCAAAATGTTGTAAATCTCGTTGTATTTTTTCAACAAGTTCGGAAAAATCATTAGGCGTCAATACATAACATTCAGCCATAATTCGAAGACCACCTTTTACTTTCTCTGTCTCAAAAACGCCAGTTTTATTAAGGATATGACAAGCTAATATCCTTGCTAAATATCCTGTCGTGTCTTTTAAAATATCCTCTTTGGACCTGTGGAATAGTTCTTTTTCTGTAACATAACATACTGCGCTTACTTTGATTTCGTTCAAAACAACCTCCCAATGTCTGTCATCACCGATGCTCAAAATAGATTAAATTAACTCTTTTTCGCTATCCGTAATTTCACGATAAGTGATCTCAAAATCTCCCTGTGACAACCACGATGTATATCCATCAGGATCAACCATCTTATATCCTGGTTGTGTTTCACAATTTTCAACATTTTGCCCTTTAACTTCTCTCAAAAACGAGCATTCATCCATTGGCTCTGCCTGTATAATCTTGCTTCTTGTGTAACTTTTCATTTTAGAATAGATTTGTGCAAGCGGCCAGCAAATTGCCGATTCTTGCGTGCCGCCACATTTAGAACAACCAATAATAACTCTATCCATTATTGATCGTGAGCCTTTTTCAAAGTAAATTTTAATTACTCCATTATTTTCTGGATCGTAAAATCCACGTGCCCCACACTTTTTACATGATATTTCAAATTGATGTATCATTTCATAAACCTCCTAACGATGCCGCTTATGTTTCGTCAAATTGTTTCCGCAATTCCTTTAATAAAGCATAATCAACAGCTTCCGGTGCAAATAAAGCAAAAAAAGAGCATATTTGATAAATCAAAAAACCTTCGATACGTCTTCTACGCCTTTTTGCTTTGCCCCATTTTGTATTTTTGTTAATCTTCATTCTTAATTCCTTCAAAAAATATAACGTCTGAACTCACGGACGGCATTGCTTCGCCGTCCCGTGCAGTGATTTGTTAGCCGATAAATAACTATGAGTTGCGCCAAACCATGTTTTTTCATTACTGATTGGCAAAGCAGCTAAAACTTTTTTTGTTTTCGATTTTGGAATATGTATATGTATCAGAGGATCTCCAGTCGAAGGTCCCCATCTTAAATTCTTTTTCCCTACGCCCTGGGCAAAAATCTCATCTGCTCGATTCCGAGCATTCTTTTCAGTCACATATCCACAATCTACAATCATGATATCTTTTTTGTCCATTTCGACATCTATCCAATCTTGCATAATATTTATCCTTTCGGCTAACGATTAAGTTCACTTGGCGCGGCTTTTTGCGCTCAAGTGCAACGGCTGGTTAGAGGTTTCGCACCGCGGGGTGGAAGACAGAACCACCTCAATGGCGAAAACTGTTCCCACAATTTATTTCCATTCATTGCATCATACCAATCGCCATCGAAATAATATCCAACATAAAATCCAGCATGGCTTTCAACCAAAATCTCGGCTGAACATCCATCTGACTCTATCGGCGGTATTTGCGATGCAGGATAAGGGCCTTCAATATCTATCATTTCTGTACCTCTAACATAAAAATAGACGGCTATATCACCGTCTATTTCTTTTAATTAATCGTTATTCCTCCATCTCCAAAACTAAGGACATGATTCGCCAATGCTACTGCCTCTGGTTTATGAGATATGTAAAAGCAGGTGTCTATATCCCCAATCTCCATTAACGATTTATACAGATAAATAAATCTTTTAGCATTTTGCACGCTTAAAGCTCCATCCTCTTCATCGCAAAATATTGATTCATATCGTTTTCCCGACTTTTCTCTCGAAATCAGCGTCATCGCCAGTCTAAGTGCTTTTAATATCCAAACCTCTTCACCGCCGCAGAGATCATCAAGCAACACTTCCTCGTCCCTCAAAATAATAATCTTAATATCTTCACGACCCTCTTCATCTTGAGTCCTAAATTTGACAAGATCGTTTGATTTAAAACTCATGTCCAAAAGCTCATTTGCATAGCTACTGATCAGCGGCGCCACACTATCAAATTCTAATTGTCTTAATCCATCTTTTGAACAAGCATTTCTTAAATATATCCATTCACTTTGCTCCTGCAGTAGCTTGGCACGTTCCTCATTTTGCACAGCAAGATCTTTCTCCGCGGCTATTTTTTCTATAACAGACTGTCTCAGTACAGCTATTTTTTCTCTGGTATCTGGTATCTGTTTATCAATATCATCAAGTACAAGCTGGAACTTGTCTATTTGTTGTTCAAACTCAGCTTTCTTTTCATCCAGGCTACTATCTATCGTACTTTTCAGATTATCTATTTCTGTGTTCAGTTTCTTGATCTCGTCCTCAATCCTGGCAATTGCTTTGTCGCGGTTGTCTCTATGCCGAATACCCTCCGAAGTAACCTCATTTTTTCTTTTTTCCAAATCATTTTTTCGAACCGCCGCTACTTCAATTTGTGGCTTTTTTGCCGAGAGGAACCTTACATATTTTAAGTCATCATCAAAACTCTTTTTCTTTTCTTTCAGTGCTTTATGTTTTTTTAGCTCGTCCTTTTGTTCCTTCAATATAACCTGTAACTGCTTACTTAAAGCCCCAAGCTCCATCGTAGCTTTTTGATCTCTTTCCAAATTAACATCGTGCCGTCGGGACAGATCTTTCTCCAATACGGGCAACTCTTTCTTCGCTTCAATTGCTCCGATAATAAAGGAACAAATTTCACTTTCACATGCAGGGTCTCTTTTCTCAAGATCAGTGGTTTTCTCATGCTTTCCCCGGATTTCCGCTTTGAGTCTTGCAACTTCCGGATCTTTCTTTCCGGCATCAATAATCCTCCTTTGCTCATCAATTTTTGAATTTAATGTATCGATCTCAATCTTATTTTTGTCTATACATTCTTGTCTCTGATCCAATTCTTTTTCAACAGCAGGGATTCGTTCTAAAATTTCTACTTCCTTCTTGCAGGCATCCATTATCTCGTCCCTGTCTTTAGACAACGTTTCGCATTCCGCTAAATCATCAATTATTCCGCGCAGTATTGGTCTGAGTCTGGACAATTCACTTTCCACCGACTCTTGCTCCCTATTCTGCTCCTGCGTTAAGCGGGTTACATTTTGTTCAAGATCTTTCAACCTCCCTTTTTTGACCAAACTCTTCGCAATGGCCTCTTTGACCAATTCACAGCTTGTCTCAGCCTTCATGATTTTCTCTACAAGCTCAATCCGCTTTTTCGAATACACATTTCCTTTTTCTATCATTTCGGACAGTTCACGTTCCGTCTCTGCTCTATCTACCATTTTAATTTTAAGACCGTCCGAACCCCTATCAATTCTTGTTACTATCGTTCCAAGGACAGTGATACACTGTTTCGACGTATTTTCATGCGAAACCAACTCATACAACCGGAGAAATTCAGAAAACAGTCCTTGTAGCTTACCAGTAGTAAGATCTGATATTTTCTTTGAATTTTGAGCGGAAAAAATACTGTTGAAAAAGAGGTTGGAAGATCCTAACAGGTCTATAAGATATGGATCGTAATTAGATACTTTACCGTCCACTTCGGACTTCTTTTTGTGATCTTTCCAAATATAGCCTTCACTTTTTTCTGCTTGCGCATCGATTTTGATCAATGTTTTGTAATGTACGCCTTCAAACCAGAAGCTTAATTCTTTATATGAATCTCGCAAATATGTCTGCCGGTACAATGAAGAGTTTCTTGAAGGCATTATTCTAAACGGCTGCATGTTTTCCAGAACCGTTGTCTTTCCCATGCCATTATCCCCTGCTAAAGCCACTAAACCAGAAAGCCCGGACAAGTCGAGTTCAATCTCATCTAAACCTAAACCAACCTTAACTCCACGAAAGCCTCGCAGTTTTAGTTTATCCAGTTTCACCTTTTGCTCCCTTATTGATTTTATATAATAATAACAATAACTTATTGATATGGAAATGTCAAGTAGTATAATTATTTTGCAACCATCGCTACAACTTCATCAGCAGTCATTGATCCCAGGTTGTCAGCCTTTAACAATATACTTTCCGGTACCTCCTCACCTCTTAACCGTGCTTGCTCAATTATTTTTTCCCGCAAGGTTCGCAACTTCAATAATCTTTCGCTTCTTATATTTGTTCGCGGAACTCGGATGATCTTAGGATCTCCATACTCCTTCGCTTCAGCCAAATTCAACTCAAGGTTTTGCTGGTCGATCTTCGATACTTCATCTTCAAACACCTTCAGCTCTATCGTAACAATTGCATCCTTAATGCTATCAAGCATTTCGTGTGTGAAGGGTATTTGAAAATCACTCTGAGAGTCTGTGAAATCGTACTTGAGCTTATAAAGTTTGCGGGTAGGTGTTTTAATAAAGGTTGAATTTTGCAATCCGCTTGAAGACAGTTCATGAAGCCAAAAACCTTTGTCTTCCGTTTCCCCGGTATCCATTCGGTACAAATCACCAGCATAGAAGGTCTTATCTCCGATTTGCTGAGCAAAGTGTATATGACCCAGCATATTTACAACGGCATTTGCTAATCCTAACTGGTCCGTAGACACTTCTATGTCTACACCAATTAATTGCTGAGTATCTGACACAAAAGCTCCCCCGATACTTAAATGACCAGCCAAAATATGTGGACAGTTAAATTCAGCAGCCCTTGCACCAAATCCTGCAAACATCGCAGTCATAGCAGCAGAAATCTCTTGATTCGTAGAATCAATATCTGACATGGACTGAAAATATTGCTTGGTAGGCGGGGGAACTAAAGAAATCACAAGTTCTGGCGGATATGGCGGAGTAGTTGTAAACTTCCCGTTCGGCGTCAAATATACTTGTTGTGGTACCGTTGATACCCAGACAGGATATTTTGCTTTAATGTATCTTAGGGCCTCAACAGTCATTCCATCGTGGAAAGGAGTTCCTGCAACGATCGCTACAGGGACCAAGTTGGCAATTTCTTGAATAATCTCGAAAACCAGTTTAGCAGACTTGCTGTCCAGTTTTACATATCGTGAATCAAATACATCTCCAGACATCATCATCATGTCCGGCATCTCATTTCGTACAGTTTGAACAAGAAAGTTTAAGCATTTGCGGACTTCATCCAGGTCATTATCCCGACAGTGCCAGTCGGCTGTATGTATTACCTTAATCACATCGTACCCCTTTTCTCCTTTGCATTGATGTTATTCTCGAAATAGTACTTTGATTTACATGATAGATGTCACTCAGTTTTTTGCTCGTTATATTACCTTTTGAATATCGCCTTCTAATCGCCAAAACATCTTTATCAGACAATTTTGTACGAGGTTTATATTTACCACCACTTGGAAGATATTCAACCCAAGCCCATCTATCACCAGCAACTATTTGCGATATCGTCCTGTTGCTAATGCCAAACTGTTTAGCCAATTGAACCTGTAATATTTTATCTACAGTATATTTTCGTCTTATCTCTACAATATCTTTCTGAGAAAGTTTCTGCTTTTTTCTTTCCTTTCTGGCACAATCCTCCATATTGTCTTTCTGAGTTCCCAAAAACAAATGCTTTGGATTACAACATGGTGGATTATCGCACCGGTGGCAAACATAAAGTCCCTTTGGAATTGGGCCATAAACTAATATCCAGGCAACACGATGCGCTCTATTAGTCGTTCCGTTAAAGCTAAACTGTCCATAGCCCTTTGGATGTCGAGCTTTTTGCCACTCCCAACATTCGTCCTCTCCGCATTTATCTACTTTAGCCCAAAACAGATTTTCCACCTTTTCTGGATATCCAACGGCAATCATAATTTTTTCCCGTAATCCACAGCAACTTTATGCATTTCTCTTTCACACTTCCTGCAAAAACTTTTACTATCTCTGAAAGAAAGCACTTCCCCGCAATATGGGCAACGTCTTACATCAGTACCTATAGTTATATTATTTAGACTCATAACCATCCCATCCTTTCTATAAATCGAATTACGCCATAGATCGTAAAAACAACCAAAATTACCGACAATCCAAGTAACCCCAAAAGGCCCATCTTCTTTATTCCCATCAGTCCATCCTTTCTTTACTGTTGTGTGGAGGGGGGGGTGGGCAGAGTATTATCCCCCTCTGCCCAAGTACAGGGTCAGGAGTAGCCCGATATTCCCTCGCCTGATAGCGGCCAAACTACCAGGCTATTCCGCCTCGGGCTGGCGAAAATATTATTAAAATGGTATATCACTATCAGGCATTCCCATCAACTTATCAAAAAAGCCTTTACGCTCAGCTTCCGTGAATTTATCAAGGGGCCTTTTTAATTGTTTCAGGTCATAATCTTTTCTTTTTGCCAGGGCTTTAAGCGTGCTAATTTGAGACGAGTCATCAGAAGCCATAAAGTCAGCTTCGGCATTTGTTATGTTACCATCTCCCGTTTTATCTTCCGGCTCATCATTTTCTTGGGGAGGGCTCTTTGGTTTTTCTTGCCTCATCTTGGAAACATCAGAAGCGAGGGGTGTAATATCAGAAAAATCAGAAGCGAGGGGTTCCCCATGTATCTCTCCGGCGCTCTCTCCACCATAGATAGACGTCATTGAGTCAATGCCTCTCCGAATCATCAAGTCACGAATTTGCGGATCTGAATAGTCAGGTTTAAAAACTATTCTTGCCACCACAAAAGGTTTCTTCAACTCCGCCTTCGAATATCCTGCCTTTAACCCAACAAGAAGCATTCTTATAACCCGATTCATTGCCCCAGTTTCGCACAGCTTAACCTTATGCTCCCGTTTATACAAAAGATCACGTCTTACACAGTAATCAACGTATTCTTGTCGTTGCTCTTCGGTTTTGCTTTTTTGTTCATTCGCCTTCTTCCTGTATTGTTTTTGGAGTTTATCTTCAATTACCTCAAAATCCATGTCATACTCTGCCGGCAGCCAGACAAGACTCCCATCAGCCTTTCTAACACCTGCAACCGCCTGGAAGGAAACGTAATTCCTGTCTCCTCTGTTGTCAGTTCGCCTATGCCGTACCGGGTCCCATATGATACCCGCACACAAAGCCAGTTTCATAAGCCCCTGCTTTGTAGGGGCAAACTTCCCACTTTCTGTATGGAAATATACATCACCATCCGTCGGTTCGGGTGAAAGTTGCTCATAATCAATCACAGGACTATGGAACTCGGCCAAACCTTCAATCACCGAACTGGGCAACAACATATTCATGCCGGCTTTCTTGGCTTTTTCGATTTCAAGGAGTACCAAACTGTTTTTCTCATTGCCTGGTGTTTCTTGGGTCTTTTCTTCTTGTTTTCTTTTTGCTTCCATCATACCTCCCTTCGTATGTTTTTTTTTGTACATTATTCCTGTTCTTCTAACGCCAGCATCTTCTCAATCTCATCTACGGCCTCATCAACAGACTTAGCAGAAAAAAGACTTTTACTTGCCCGCCATATCTGCACCCAACGCTTTCCATCGGCCTCTCTGGCCGTATCGATTTCGAATGATGTTTCTATCCCGTCTTCAATAACTTTTAGCAGCATACTCAATCCCATTACTCAATTTCTGGTTTAAAAAAAGACTGCACAGATACTCCAAAGACTTCGGCCAAACAACCGATATCAGAAGCTTTTGGCTCTGTTACGCCTAGCTCCCAGTTGGAAATCGTTTGCCTGGTATAACGATGAGATAGCTTAGCCAATTCAAATACAACATCAGCAAGTGACCACTCTCTGCTATCTCTTAATATTTTTATCTGTGCATTATGAAACATTTAATATCTCTCTTGGTAAATTATTTATATTATGCTTTAAAATTAGCATAAACTAAATAAATGATTGTGTCAAGGAAAAAATATCAAAAAAGAAATATATATTGTTTTGACATACTTATCTGCAATCAAATTGCATCAAAAAATATGTCGGCAAGATGTCTGGCCTCTGAACCAAAAAACGTCTTGCTGAGGTAGTTACCATCCTCAAGCCTGATACCGAATGAACCGGAGCCAGCATGCCACTCCACGTGCCCAATTTTGCCATTAAGCTCAATAATCTTGACCCTGGTGGCATATGTCGCCTTCTTGGGCTTGTACGTACGCCCGTTCATCGTGGACTGTTTTACAAACCGTTCACCCTGAAAAAACTTGTTCGAGTTTGGATATTTCTTCTCCACAAAAAATCTCATCGTGCATCGTTGCCTTCTACCCCAGGGCCAATCCTCAGCAACATGTTCGGTCCCAAGGTCTATGGCCGCCATTACATCTTTGTACTCAGGTTCAAGCGCTGTTCTATTTCCAAACATTTTTTCAATCATCTTCTTTACCTCCTTTTAGTAATATCTTTAAACATCTTTTTTTCTCCTGTTTTGATTATCGATTTAAAAAGGGCACTTCGTTTAGCTTCCAAGAGAGCTTGCAATCTTGGCAAAAATATGAATCCTTTATAAATGGGGATATCACTAAAAGACCAATACCCGCAAGAATACAGATAAGACAAAGCGGGGGAACGAGAGCAAGTAAAAAACCAACAACGATTACAATCCATCCCATAATCATATAATCTTTCCCGCGAATCAAAGATGTTCTGTTGGATTTACATCTGGGACATGAGGAACATACTAATTCCTGTTTCATAATTTATCTCCTTTGTTTTATATGTTTTATATTTTATGTTTTATCATAAATCAAAAAAATAGTATTGTCAATAAGAAAATAACGACATTTGTAAATATTATCATGTACTATCAGACCCTTGCGGAGGTAAACGGTTCATTAAAAGACTTAGCCCTTTTTCTCGTTCTGGGTAAACACAGAACTTTTAAGTCTTCATCTTCAGGAAAAACATCCCCGCACACACTGCACCGTCCATTTCTAAGAGGTATCCCACCACAACAGGTCTGTACTATTTTGCTTTTTCTACGCACCTAATTCACCTCCCTTAGCATTAATCCTGGTCCTTAGATTTCTCCCAGCAAGCTTTCCTCTTTGACCTGCTTGAGCAATTCTTTTTAATTTCAATTCTATCATTGATAAACGTACTTTCTCCGTTGCAGCTTTAAATTCACAGAATGGTTTTTGCAACAGAGATATCGCTTCACCAAGGCTTTTTAGGCTTTGTCGAGTTTTCACTTGAGAAGATTTACTGATGTTGATCTGAGCATGTGCAATTTCTAATTTAGCTAAAACTATCTTTCTTTTCATAATACTTTTTCTATAAATACGCTCTCAGCGCATCTATTAGCACCTCCCTCATTTTCTTCCCATCAGCCTCAGCCTTCAGATGCACGGCTACTGCCACCGACTTCGGAAAATCCACTGTTGAACGATATTTATCCTCATCTTTATCCATGTCAGCATTACAAATAAAATCCATAAAACTTTTCCAGGACTGGTACTTTTCTCCAAGAAACGTAATTGTCTTTATCTTAGTCTTAAGCTGGTCAAGTACGCGCTTGGGATCGTATTTCCAATAGGACGACTGTTCCCAACGAAGAAATGTACTTCCACTGGCAGCAGGCATAAATTGTGAGTTGGGCCTGGCTGTTAAAACTAACTTCTGCTTGAATCCCTTTACCTCAACATCTAAATATTTCGTATCTTCCTTGCTATCATAAAAAGCTGCCAACCTTTCAGACAGTACCCACGAATGATAATATGATTTCATTTATATGGTCTCCTTTATACACTTTCTATTTAACATAACACATAATCAATAAATGTCAAGTTCATTTATAAGATTTCTTCAGTTACATCAATAATTTGCATATATTTGCTCATAATTTCCTTTTCTTTTTTCCGAGACAACATCTTATTAGGGCCACATCCATACGGACATTTCATCTTAGATACTGTCCCGAACAGCCTGCACAAAATTGGCCTTTGCTCATAAATTTCGCATCCATCTTTAGTAGCATAAGGACATGTGAGATCCACAGCAGCTTTTTGATTTGCAACCTGATCCCACTCCCACTGCGAAAACGGCACTGGTCCACAACAATCAGTACATCCTTTTTTACACTTAAACAACGGAATCTGTTTGCGTAAATATTTTATAGTTTTACCAATATCCATTCCGATATCCTAAAATAACCCCATCTGTTGATGACGATCAGAGGGTAATATCTTTTCTCTTTTTTCTCGTCGTTTCCGTTTCAAGTCCTGCTTTCTTCCTCTATCTTGTAACATCATATTATACAGTTTATCCCAAATTTCAGGATTGTATTTTTGTTTTATTTCAATTACCGGCCTTTTTAACGCACCATTAAGATCCGGCTTGTCTTCATAATCATCAAGGGATTCAATTAACAAATCGTCAGCCGCACTTTTCTTTTCTTTTTCTTGTACATTTCCCCATAAAACATCCAGGCTCTCATCAATCGATACATTATTAGCAATATTCCGGGCAAGTTCATAAAACAGGTTGTCATCTCCAACATTGTACGTAGCAAGACCATCCTCACCCAACTCCCCTTCTATAATCAGGCTCGCTTTCATCTTCAAAGCTAACAGCTTTAAGGCCTGTTCCTGCATTGTTGCGGCATAAACGAAATAGTATATCTTGACAGGCTTATCCTGACCGATTCTCCAAGACCGGCGAGACGACTGCCTTAAAGTATAGACCGAGTACCCCGCCTGACAGTACGCCACAGTCGGAAATTCTATCAAATCAAGCCCGGTCTGCACAAGAGCCGAGTTGGTAATCAGACAATCCAGATCTTCGGCATGTTCCTGAATCCATGCTTCTCTCTTTTCTGCCGGTACACTCGCTTTTAGTATCTCCGATTTTATATCATTTCCGTCCGACTGAATCTTTTCCTGCAACCGCGCAGTAACATCTCTACGATTCGTGTGCGTACAATACACAAGAACCCTTCTCCCATTAGCCTTTTCTTTTTTAATTAGATCAACAATCGCCTGCTCTTTTGGATACAAAACATCACTATTTAATGCCGGCGCAGTAGCTATCAATTGTTCATCTTTGTTATAAACCTGTTCTCCAACCGTGCACCGATCAGGATAAGTTAATAATGTTTGCAGATAGACAGCCAGAAGGGACTTATTCCCACGCTGTAATTCTGCAAGCAAGGCCCCTCTTAATTGACCATACAGTTCATCATATGCTTCAGTCTGCTCTTCGGACATCTGAACATCAATAATTTCCTCACTCAAAGAAGGAAGATCTATAGCGATATCGCTAAGTCTGACAAAAACAGTCTTATCCAAAAGATACTTTGGCAGGATCACTGGCGAAATTCCTGGTTTTTCGCGGGGTGCATACCTATATTTACGACCTCTACTTTGGATATTATCACCATAAGCATCATCATTAAACTTAGTTACTCTCTCCCATATTCCATAGTGATCAATCCATTTTGATACTTGAGAATACTCATAATCTTTCTTGAACGTTGATGATAAACGGTATAATAAATGGAATAGGGTGGAGCTATATCCTCCGAATAAAGTTCCGGTCATAGCAAGGGATCTCTTGCAGGCCGAAGCCAAAATGCCTGCGGCATAGCCTTGTGCGCTCCCCCTTCCTTTATATTCGTGACAATTTGCAACCAAAACATTGTTAGCAAAATATCTGTGCGTATCTTGTACTTCGAGGTTATAAACTATTATTGGTCTAATATTTACGTTTTTAGTTCTGACGATCTTTTTTCCTCGCAATTTATAATTTTTCGAACCACATCTTCTGTATTCTCCATAATTTCCTTGTTGCTGAATCGTAGAACAATCCATCCGAGTCTTAGCAGCGTTAAATCTTTTCTCTTGTCCCTTTCCTGAGCATATATTGGGCAATGCGAAAATCCATCGCATTCTACAGCTATTTTTAATGATACGTTTGCAATATCTATAGAATAATGATAAGGATGATGGACGTTTTGCGTATTTACTGTTATCTCTGTTTCCCATACTGCACCCAACGATTGAGACAATAATTTTTGCGGTTCTGTTAATCCAGTTCCACGGCCACCTCTTTTGGCTGGAAAGACCTTTCCTTTTAAAGAACCCGATATTTTTTGTCGAACAACCGCATTCTTTGTTGGATTGTTTTTCTTCATTCTCGCTGAAGTGGCATATCTTAATTCCGGATTTTTGATTTGAGCTAGCTCTTGCGCTTTTCCTATCTTTCGCTTGTGTTCCTCCGACAGTTTTCTTCTTTTTCTCATAACTCCCTTCCTCGCTTAAAACTTGAATAATATCCGATTTTCTAAGAAGGCCAGCCGCAATTTTACCTTTCGAGGTATAAATTTCGTGATTTAAAGTTGAAAACAACATTCCTTCTTCGTGTTCTACTTTCGTAAAATCTTCTTGCGACAATCTTTTAAAAACACGAGTTACTTGTTTATACACAAAACCATTCTTACCATAAGATAAAACATGCTGGCCTGGCAATATTTGTTCTATATTCCTTTCTCCATCAATTGTCTTCACTTTCGTCCCTGCTGGAAAACATTCATCAACAACCAACAAATCAAAAAAACCTTTGTATTTCCTCTTTATATATTCTGCTATGGCAAATCGTCTTGGACCGGTTTCTTTTGCCTGCCAGAGAAATTCTCCACATCTGGCACAGATCATCTTTTTCTTTTTCATCTCATCCGGACTCAAAGGGATACCCTCTGCATCCAAGACAAGACCCCCGCATTTAGGGCAGGTTATATATTTGACCTTTACCCTCGAAGAGCTATCGCCGTTCTCTTTATTTTCTGTTTCTATGTATTGCTTGATGTTATATGCCGGCCTCCACTGATACGACAATTTGGCCCTTTCCCTACCCACTATAAAAAAATGGAACTTGTCATCATTTGCCAGGGGTACAGTCAGATCAACATCAGTAAATTTTTTCAAATGGTGGCATTCCACACAACCAGTCGGGATTGTGAGCCTAATCTCTCGTTCCCATTTTTTAACAAGGTGCGGCGGGCACATTATCAGTATTTTTTTAAATTTCGCTACATAAATCAATCCGATAGCAATAATGGTCTTACCAACTCCCATCTCACCAACAAGTATAGCAGAATTACCATTTTCATTTGAGTATAGCTCCGCCAAGGCACTAATACTGTCAAACTGGGCCAGATACGGCTTTCTCTGTAACTTCTTTATATCCGACACATACTTATCTCTTGCCGAAAATTGATACAGTGGGGGATAATCGCGGATTATCGACGCCGCTATCTCATTTTGATATTTTTTTAGAAACTCTGTCAGCTTGATTGTTTGCATTTACTATAACGTCTAAACGGCTCCCTTTTCCTTAAAGTACTTTTTGACCAATTCAAGGATTTGATAATAATTTTGTGCATTTCTCAGAGATGACATATCAACAGTCCCATTACAATTAACCAGCGCAACCGGACCATAGTCGATTGCGTTTGCCTCTACATGTCGCTTATCGTAACATGCAAAGATGCATTCACCATAACAGCTACCAGCGCCATGCTGTCCATGAAAAACAATGCCGGCCTCTGCCAGCTTATTCCGCTGATCGAGATAACCATACCTTGCTTCATGCTCGATAAGCGTTACAGTCCCGTCTTCATTATCCTCTTCTTCGGGCCACCGCAATCTTGAGCCAGGTTCAAGATCAAACATAATCTCGTCAACTTTTTCTTTATCCTTTTTCAAAATATCTATCTGAAAATAACACGTATCCGACATACTACTTACCTCCTTTTTTCAATATCCCTGAGCTCTTGTAATTTTTTCTATCTCGCAGGCTTTTTTGATTTGCCAGCCGAGTTCGCACTCAATTTCAATTCCCGGCTCTACTATAATCTCTTTCATTTCCGCAAACGAAATAAAACCCCATTCAGCCATTTCATAATCCTCATTCAAAATTACAAACCCCCAAAACAGGTCTTTCCCATTATACTCGGCAATGTACCAATCGCTTCCCATAATAAAGAAGTGAAGGTGTATCAGTTTATCCTTCATTGATATATTTTCACTTTCATATAGGTTAGGGATTTTGGCTAAGTCTTTTTCTGTTGGCGTATTCCACATTTGTGTTTTTCTCCTATCTAATTATAAACAAGCGCCTTTTTGCTGATACACATCAATAATACAATGCAACATACTGTTTTTCTTGATTCTTTGTAAAAGCGCCTTTTCTAACTGATTAACGACGTTGCATATATCTGGTTCAACCATTCTTTCTTCGTAGTCTCTCTTAAATCCTCAACAGTTAGACATACTAAATCACAATCAAAACAATGGGCTTGAGTCACCTCATCAAACCGGTATGTTGAATCATCCTCGTACCAATTCTCGCAAAATTTCTTCACCTTTTGACGGGCATCTTCATCAGACTTAGCTTTAATAAGATGATTCATAGAAAAACACTTTCCAGATGTCCTCTCCGTAAGTGTAAACTCAAACAAATGTTCGTCGTCTTGGACCCCCTGCTCCCAAACTTCCAGCACCTCATTGTTGTATTCCTCACACAGACACTCATACACATCCGGTATTGATAGTAAGTCATCAACTGAAACTTTTTCTCCAATAATCTTTTTGAGAATTTCGTGAAATTCATCACCGGTTATTTCTTTATCCATATTTTCTTTCCTTTCATTTCTCTTCGACCTTCCGTTAATCTTTAGTTTGCTCTTACCTGCAACTTCCCTGAGAGAACCTTCTATATCTTTTTTGAAATCGGGTAAAAAATCAAGCGGGATCTCAAGAATTTTTTCATCTTTATTTAGTTTGATTTCTGACATAAAAGACTTCTTTGATTCTTTACCACACATTAAACATGTGTCAATATGGCTCTGGCGATATATTGTCAAAATCTCATCAATCTCTGCCTTTGCTTCTCTTTCCATGTCTGACGTTTCAACTGCGTCACGTAGCTCCCGTAAATTCATTAGTTCTCCTTGTCCGGGCTGCGGGGCTCCGGCTCATCCTCCTCAATTTTGAAAACATCTCCCCATTTGACGGTTACACTATCGCCAACTTGAAGTTTAAACAAACGATCTATTACAAATTTACCTATGGCATTTTCGGCAGGTGCAACAATCTTTCTTCTCGAACTGAAGTCAGTAGGTGAAACCACCTGTTCACGCCGCTCAGGTAATATAATATACTCTTGCGTCCCGCCACTTTCTATAAGCACCGCACTAATTTTTTTGATCTTCATCGCGTATCATCTCTCCTTTATTCTACGTTAATTAACTCTCCGGTCTTAAGGTCAAGACATTTTATGCCGATTTTGATAACGTCTACTGACTTTTCTATCACTGTTTCGCCATCATGCTCCTCCGTAACGATTTGCTCTTTTTTGGCTACACCCTTAATCAAAAGACGTTTTCCGTCCCTTTCCAGAATACCGTCACAAAGACCACACGCAATGAGAATTGCCAAATGTCCCTTTCTTAAAGGCATAAGCACCTTACCTTTAACATCTTCCATAGGTGGATACATCATCTGCTTTACCTGTTCCCAGGCTCCGTGATCATCAACCTCTTGCTGTAGCTCTTTCATATTGAGATCTAAGCTACGAAAGTAAAAGGCTTTGTCATCAACTGTGTTTTTCGGAATTGTATAAACAGGTTTTTCTTTAGCATACAATTCTTTAAGGACAGTTTCCGGTACCGCGGTTAGCCTGGTATAAGCTGTTTCATCCAAGAACGATTTTGACTTTTTGATAGCAAACAAGACAAGTTGCCCGAAGGTTTCATAGCTCCTGCCTGGAAAACGATAAACAATAAACTGCTGATACCAAGAACTCATGTAACGAGCTATGCGTTTGCTAAGTCTTTTCTGCGGTATTAAATAAACCAAGATTCCACCAGTCTGAAGATACGGGGTTGAAAATGTAAGAAAAGTATGCTCGAATCTTTTATTTTCCCCAGGATCTTGATGGTAAGGGGGATTTAAAAGGACGAATGAAAATGAACCTTTTTTGGCTCGTACTCTGAACAGGTCTCCATCAACCACCTTGGTCAATACAGACTTAGATTGCATAGCTCTCTCTTTGTCTAATTCTACTCCGAAAGTCTTAACATTCATGTGCAATCCATGTGCAATCTGAGCAAGAGCATCTCCGGTTCCACTACACGGGTCCAGTAGCCTTCCAACAGGTTCCTCTGCCTGAATAAATGAGCTAATCATTTTTACTATTTCAGGCGGTGTGGAGAAAAATCCTGCTTTTGCTACGCTTGCTAATCTCGCCATCTATATGTGCCTCCACTTCTTACGCCTTATTATATCTCCGATATGAACTTGGCATACTCCGTATTCCTCACCAAGTTGCCTTTGTGTTATTTTTTCAACAGCATATCTTTTTCTAATCTGCAAAATATCTTCTACATCCAATTTGCGATATATACGTCCTTTACTTACACAGTCTTGCATATTGTCTTTATGAGTACCTAAAAATAGATGATCTGGATTACAGCAAGGCGGATTATCGCAACGATGCAAAACATCTAACCCTTCTGGTATCGGCCCGTTGGTTATTTTCCATGCAATTCTGTGCGCAAGCTGAAATATTTTGTCAAATGTAAACATTCCATAACCAAGTCTCATCTTATAAGCAGTCCACTCCCAGCACCCGTTTTCTTTCTTTTCAACTTTTTCCCAAAATCGTTCTAATTGAGTTTTTTGATACAATAGCATATGGTCAGGATTAACGCATAATTTATTGCCGCATTGACGCAACAAATGCGCAGTGCCAGAAGGCACTGGTGTTCCATGTAAAATTTCCCACGCAAAGTAATGAGCATTAACAAGTTTTCTTCTGAAAGAAAATCTTCCATATCCTTCCCTTGTATATCCGGTCCATAACCAACAGCCATCATCAATTTTGTTCACCTTCGCCCAAAATCGCTTTTTGGCCTTTTCTAAATACAACTCATCCATATCAAGCTTAATCTTTGATTCTAATCGTGCCATTATTTATCTTGATCCTCTTCGGGATTTTTCAGCTTGTCAGTTCTATCACATAAGATTTTATACCCTTGTTCATCTAACATGACATCCTCATCAGACAACCATCGATCTCGCTGTTCAATACCGGCGCTATCCCATTGTTTAATGGTAATTGTTTTCATAAAACCTCTCTCCTTCGTTATATCAGCTCTTCCAGATAATCTCCTTCCAAGCCAAACCACTCCTCACACACATCAAACGGCATTTCACCTTTACCAAGCCGCTCGTGAAGATCGGTCCTTGCAGCCGCAATATCAGCATCTGCTTCATCAGAGGTCATTCCATCCCTTTCCATTAGAACTTTCTTGATTGACATAATTCTATTCCTCCTTCTTATTTTTGATTTATGATTTAAGTTATTATATCTATATTTTTCCAGATCATTCTTTTTACTATTACTAAAACGTGCTGATGGCTAATATTATATTGTGCTGCAAGTTTTCGTTGAGAAATATTTCCTGCCGCATATTTTCTCCTAATTTGTACAACATCTTCTACTTTCAGCTTGCAACAAAACCTCCCCTTTCTTACACAGTCTTGCATATTGTCGAGTTGTGTTCCAAGAAACAAGTGTTCCGGGTTAACACAACCAGGGTTATCGCAGTCATGACAAACATTCATCCCTACCGGAATAGATCCATGTATTAATTCCCATGCAATCCTATGTGCTAAATTTATTATACCATTAAAATTAAATCGCCCATAGCCATGTCTTGTTTTATAGGCAATCCATTCCCAACAATCATCATGCCTATCACCTTTCTTAACCTTTGACCAAAATCGTGTTTCCAAACTGACATCTTTAAGAAAAAGGTGACTTGGTCTAACGCAGCCCATGTTTTCACACCGCTGCATTACACGATTTTCATTCGGTATAACACCATAAAAAATCTCCCAAATAAAGTTAGATGGTAGCATAGGTTTATCATTATAGAAAAACTGACCAACTCCACTTTGGTTTTTCCATCCGTCCCATTCCCAGCAACCATCGAAATCCTTGCTTTTTTTAACCTTCGCCCAAAATCTTTTCTTGGCCTTCTCCAAATATATTTCTTCATCAGTCATATTTTAGGAATTCTCCCGCTTCTAATTCCAACCTTGATTTTCTCGGCCAGTTCATCATCATCAAATGAAATCTCATGCCCACACATTCTATAACTCGGTAATTTAGTCATCCATTCAAAACACTCAAAAGTTGCCCAAAGCCACTTCTTCCATGCGCTATGTAAAGGTAACTCTGACCTGTAAATTAAGTTTCTATACAACAAATCTACCGGATTATGTTCCCTGCTAATAATGACAAAATCCTGATCATGGGATAAAACAGCTTCATCTATCAGTACTATCATGCTCAACATCTTTGACGGCAATCGTTTTGAAATCATGCGATATTTGACCTTGCCCCATTTCTTATGCAGCTCCGTCCCAAACTCACCGTTTCCCCACAACTGAACGTCCCGACCAGAAACAAGGCTTGCACAAAGAGCCTGGACAGCTCCAATAGCCCCAAAAACGGATAAACAGCAGACAGAGTTACCATATTCAGTTAACACATAACCATCTACCCACGCTCGGAGACCGCCAGATTCAGTTGTTATATAAGGTATCTTTTCAGCCATCACTTTTTTCTTTCAAGTCTTTCATTTTTATAATTTTAACAGCCTTTCCCCTTTTTCGACACGCACTATTTAAACCTCCTGATTAATATATCGTTACATTGTTCAAATCCAAATCGGCTATAAAACTTAATAAGTTGATCCATATCCAAGTCCCCGTAGGGATTAACTTCATTAAAAATATTAACCTTTTCTCGATCAGCCCAGCTTACGACTTGCTTCATAAGTAGAGCTGCCATTCCCTTATTCCTTATCTTTGGGTACACCACTAATCTGTTGAAATAGTACCACGTACCAACCACATCTGTTTGCAGATACGATTTCACAAATTCATTATCTATTCTCGATAGCTCAGCAGAACCTGGATATCCGTCCATTTTTATTACAAAACATTTGCAATGATTTTGTTCAATGCTATACATTTCATTCCTTCCACAAGCCACGCCTTTTTAATTCAGCGGTCCACGCCTGCTTTAATTCTTCCGAACAATGAGCAATAGCATCAGACCATTTTGGCCATCTTCCATGCTCTGCCTTGAAGCTATATTGATAATACAACGATGTTGCATCATGCGGTTCCTCAGGCACATGTTTTACCGCGCATTCCTGGCAAACATCAGGCGCCGGCGGAAGCAACATAAAATCTCCAACTTTTTTCATATTCTCACCGTCCTTTTTATTCTTGATGAAAATCTACAAAAACAAACTTAGCCCCAAAGCAAATCTTCTTAGCTGCCGATTGTAAAATATCATCAACAACATCAGCCCATGTTATATTACCATCGGTCTGCTGACATGCAGCTTTATCCATTTTCTGAAGCTCGTCATCAGGAATTTCCAAATCATATGTAATTCTTGCCATGCTTTACACCCCTTTCTCTATTCATACTCAACATCTTCATCATCAAACTGATCAATCATATTTGAAACAATGTCCCACAGTTCGTGACGATGCGGAATCTCTATTTTGTGCTGGGCATCGTTATACGATCTCAAGGCATCAATTTCTCCTACAGAAAATATCATTGTGATTTCGACTTCCTGATCTTCTGGTCTGTTACCGGGGATCATGCTTTCAGTTACTCCGGGTGGTAAATTACTTGGCATTTCCTCTTTCCTCCTTTAACGATTATAAAAGTTTTATCAGCTCCCCACATGTTATATCATCATTATCATAACCGAACGGAAAGGCATTCTCCCAACCCGGCAGACATTCTGTTGCTTCTTCAATCTCTACATCACAGGCATCTACATCTGCAGCCGAAGCAGCATATTTTGCCGCAGTTTCATCTTCGGTAAGTACCATCATTTCTATTGTAACTTTGTATAGTTTTTTCATTTCTTACCCCGATAATAAATGGTTTATGTTTTATTTATTGTAGCAAAAAAAAGAAATAGTTGTCAAGGAAAAAATATAAGTTTTTTTACGTTCTTTCGGCTACTTATCATACCTGTCTCCACCGTTTTCTCCTGACTATAAGCGAGATTGCACTTCTACTTATTTCATATTCTTCTGCCAACTCACACTGCAACACGCCACTATCACGATATTTCTTTCTAATTTCAGCAACCTGACCAACAGTCAATTTTCTTCTGTTTTGAGTACTAAGTTTGCCACCAAAAAGTTTCCAGTTAGCTCCCGTTACTACTTGAGTAACAGTTCGTCGATCAACGCCAAATTCTTCGCCAAGTTCTCGCTGCGTAATTCCACCAATGGCATACCTTTCTCGGATTTCAACAACCTGAGCACCGGTTAACTTAACTTTAGGCTGATACATCCTTCCTTTTCTTACAGCATCTTGCATATTATCTTTTTGCGTACCAAGAAATAAGTGCTCAGGATTAACACATGATGGATTATCACAGTCATGACAAACCTTCATTCCTTTTGGAATAGGTCCATATGTTAATTCCCATACAAACCTATGAGCTTGAACCAATTGGCCATCAATCCTTACCCGACCATATCTTTTCGGGGGTCGGCCTGCTACAATATCCCAGCAACCATCTTTGCATTTCTTAACCCTGCCCCAAAATTTCTTTACTTTACGTCTATCCATACAAATTATTCATACTTTCTAAGTAATATTCGAATTAGTAATAATCTTGTCTATCTCTATCACTGCCTGCTTCACCAATTCACAAATAGACAAACCTGTCTTTTTTCTGCAGTCAGCCAGAATTGCCATTTCATAACCCGTCAAAGCTGACGCAGGCCACTGATATCCTCTCCGCTCCTCTAAACCCATATAACTTTGTTTCGACATAGTCATACTCCTTTCAAAAAATCGATTGCTTTTGCTTCATCAGTAAATAAAACTGCCTCGCATTCAGGGCACCAGTATTCATTAACGCTGGCATCAGGTTCAAACTCTTCCGTTTCATACTGAACATCCCCTTCTACGATAGTCACACGATACTCCATGGAACCTGTTGTAATATTTCTTAATGAATCAATTTCTGCATTACATTCTGGACATATTATTTTTTTCTCCAGAATAGACCTTTCTGCAACAAAACCATCTGAGACAAACTTTACAGACCACCTTTGCAGGTCAAGATCATTTGGATGCCTGGCAGCTTCAAGCAGTTTAAGAAGTTCTGCTTTATCTTCCGGTTTTTTCCGGGTAATCGGATCTTTGTATATGGTAACGATATCTCCTTTTTTCATAATTTTTCCCTAATCTAATTCCTTTTCCTTTTTAAAATCACTCAACATCCACATACTTCATGGCTGTCCTTAGCAGATGATCATAATCACCCTCCACTGCCTCTTTTAAAAACGCATCTGCCTCTGTCTTCATTCCAGCTCTTTTTAACGCCTTACTTACTTTTCCGAGTATCACAAAGGCATTCCCATCCTCTCCTGTTAGTTTTACTGTCGGTTTTTCCATTAACTATATCTCCTTTATTGCATTCTAACTATTTAAAGTTCTTTTCCTGCACAGATCATACAAGTCTGCCTTCTTTTTTCACAGCCACCACGTTATAATTCAGCCCTGCTTCGATTTGCCTTGCTTGAGCCAAAATGACGGCTTCTCTTTTAATTGATGCGTAGACCTCCTGATAATTATGATCCGTAAAAATAACGATAAAATGATAAATCATGACTCCCTCCTTGGAAAGAAAGAATGATCGCAATCGCAATTATCCTTTCCTTTATCCTTTCCTTTTGAAGTTTTTCAACTTCCAGTTGCAGTGTGTTGACACAATCTGGACAACACCCATGGCTTTCTTCTGTCGTGTTACCAGGATCGGATATCACCTTTTTACACCATGCACATATTATCCTCA
>JAUWFS010000128.1:0-9630 GCA_030606805.1 Deltaproteobacteria bacterium | reverse complement strand
GCTACCAACGTAAGGCGGGACACTTTCGAACTTTTTGTTCCTGATTATCGTAAAACATCAATTGTTCAAAATTGATATAACATATCCATGTTGGTTTGCCGAATTGTTTCACAGTAGGGGCACGATGCATCGTGCCCCTACCATCCGCAATTTCAATGATTCGGCTTATTAAAATTACAGAATATCCCGCCTTAAGTTAGTAGCCCTTTTGATCAACCGCAAACCGTGAACCGTTAAAATTATTCGGCTGGAGCAGAGACTGTTGCTTCTTCAGGCACCTGAGCCTCTATCATCTCTGCACTTTGTTCTTCTGTTGACTCAATCTTCTGTTCCACCACATCAGGTTTGACGGAAGCAGAGACCGTTGCTTCTTCAGCCACCTGAGCCTCTATCATCTCCGCCTTTTGTTCTTTTATTGATTCAATCTTCTGTTTCACTACATCGGATTTGCCGGCATCAACCTTCAATAATGACGCCTTGTTAAGATATCTCATTGCTTCATCAAGATCCGAAATAGCGCCTCTGCTTTCAGATACACCTGCTTTATACATTAAATCATTAAACTTAATGTTATTTAAACGGCTATAAGCTTTTTTGCGAAGATCACCAGTTGTTGCAAATAACAAGGCTTCATTCAGGTTTGACTTTATAGCCACATAATCGGGAGTATCCGACATGTCTGAAATAGCGTCTGCTTTGTCGATATAATAATTGAAAATAAGAGGAAATACTTCGCTTTTAGAATAAACAGGATTAATTTGCTCGGGCAACGGTACTCCGGGCAGACTCATCATCTGCTTTTCGCCCAGGGGAGCATATCTGCCCTGCCAGATCTCAAGTACTCCAGCTTTTTCTTTAATATAATATTTACTGTTATTTGAAGAACTTGCGCTGAAAATAAGTACAAGCAAAACAATAAAACCAGATGCAAGACCTATAATTACCTTTTTCATAGTTGCCCTTTCTGCAGCTTCTCTTTCAACGGCTGCCTTTTTAGCGGCTTCACTTTCAACAGCAGCCTTTTTAGCAGCAGCTTTTTCGGCTGCCTTTCTTTCAGCAGCTTCCTTCTTTATTTCAGCCCTGATAGTCGCCATGTCTCTTTTCTTGAGCAATAGTTTTTTTATTCTTTTGGCTTCTTCATCACTCAAGCCCGAAACAATCGGCGGTGAGGCAAAATTTTTTAAATATTCCTCATCCACGGCAGCCCTGAAAATTTTAGCTGGCTTCCAGGCCTCAAACTTCTTTAAAGGCAAAGTCTTTAAGTAAGCCTTTTTCTTTTCAGCAGCGACTTTCTCAGCGGCAGCCTTTTCCGCAGCAGCCTTTTCAGCAGCGACTTTTTCAGCGGCAGCTTTCTCAGCGGCAGCCTTCTCAGCGGCAGCCTTCTCGGCAGCAGCCTTTTCCGCAGCGACTTTTTCAGCGGCAGCCTTCTCGGCAGCAGCCTTCTCTGCGGCGGCTTTTTCAGCAGCAGCCTTTTCAGCCGCAGCTTTTTCTGCTGCCTCTCTTTCAGCAGCTTCCTTCTTTATCTCAGCCCTGATAGTCGCCATGTCTCTCTTCTTGAGCAATAGTTTTTTTATTCTTTTGGCTTCTTCATCACTCAAGCCCGAAACAATCGGCGGTGAGGCAAAATTCTTTAAATATTCCTCATCCACGGTAGCCCTGAAAACCTTAGCCGGCTTCCAGGCCTCAAACTTCTTTAAAATCAGATCCTTTAATGAGACCTTCTTTTTTGCTGTTGCAACGGTTTTTTTACTGCGAGTTTTGGCCGACGCCGTTGTTTTAGCTGTTGTTTCTGCTTTGACCGCGGCTTTGGCTTTTGCTGTAACTTTGGCCTTTTTAGCAGTCTTTTTTACCTCATCCTTTTTTGCAGATTTAGTTTTCTTTTTTGCGGTAGATTTGATCAAGCTCTTTTTTCCCATAACAACACCTTTGAATTTACGTAAGATTTAGCATATGAATTAGTGATTAAAGGCACAAAACTGTATTTCTATATATAAAATAAGTGCACTTTTGTAAACACTATTTTGCAACACAAATCCTAATTATGGATTGCAATTATGATAACTATTTAGTTTCTATAAAAAAACACATCCTTTCAGTAAAATAGTGTAATTGATGAACTCGTAATTGACAGATCATAATTTATTCTTTATTAGTGTTCTCAAGTTTCACACCCTTAATTCCTATTGATGCAAAGGGAGATACCAACATGTCCAACCAGCCTGAAAAAAGGGTAAACTACAACATAAAAACACCGGACACAGTTAAAATTGATGTGCTCAAAACCATTGATTACAAATATAATAAAATAAGAGACATTGATATTACAATTCAGCAACCCGAGTTTACATCCGTGTGCCCGATGACCGGGCTGCCTGATTTTGGATGTATAATAATCAGATACATACCCAATAATAAGATTGTTGAATTAAAGTCTCTGAAATTTTATATGTTACAATACAGAAATGTCGGTATTTTCTATGAACATGTGGTCAACAACATATTAAATGACCTGGCGAAAGCGCTTGATCCTAAATGGATGGAAGTTTCAGGAAATTTTACAGCAAGAGGCGGCATTACTACGAAAGTTACCGTTGAATATAATACCTAAATTGAGCGATTTTTAGCTTGATCTGCACTGATCTCTTGCGCATCAAGGATTCGCGAAAATCCTCGATATATCCATTGGTATGCCTGCGGTTTTCGCAAACCCTTATGCATCAAGATCTCAGCACATTTCTTCCCCAAAAATCGTTCAACTTAGGTAATAGGAAAAAATGAAATTTTATTATTTAAAAACTTTTAATCAAATACTTGTCGTTATTGCCGTCTGCTTTTTATTTTCTTTCGCATCGCTGATTGCAGGATGCTCATTTTTGCCGGCTATAAAAAAAATAGCTTGTGATATAAAAGCCCCTGCAGGTGATTTAAAGAAAAAAGTTGGAATAACTTTCTTCGAAAACCGCACTTTTGGTGCCGTTAATAACTTCGAAAAAACCTTTCATATTAAACTTGCCGAAAATATAGAAGAAACATGCCCGGGCATCCTTATTATAAAACCGGGAGATACAGGATATCCTGATCAAATGGCCGTGCTCCCGAAACTTGCCTCAGAACGAATTGATAACCTCGTTCTTGCAAAAACAGGCAGAAGACTGGGTCTAAATGCAATTGCCACAGGAAGCCTTATGGATATAAGCGCAAATAAAGAAACCAGGGGGATTCTGTGGTTCAAAAATACCTATAACTTTATTCGATTTCAAATTGTTGTAGAAGTCTATGATACTGAAACCGGCGCAAAAATTTTCGATGATAGTTTTGATGACGAAATCCAGGTCGATGAAACAGATATTGATAATCTCAGGACCGGCAATACAAATGAAATACCTGCTTTAACTGACGCTCTGTTAAATGCGTCTATTCCCATAGGTGAAAAGATCTGCGATGCTGTCAATCTTCAGCCCTGGAAAGGATATGTATTTTCAAGTGTTGAAGACAAGATAATAATATCTTCAGGAAAAAGATCGGGTCTTATCTTTGGAGACAAACTTGAAGTATATGATAACGAAAGCATATTTGAAGGAAAAGACGGCCGGAAATTTTTTATTCCAGGGCTTAAAATTGGAGAGATTAAGATAACCGCACTTTATCCTGATAGAGCAGAGGCAACCCTTATTTCAGGCAAAAGCATAAAGGTCGGAAGTACAGTAAAAATAAAGTAAGCAAAGTTGTATGGTAAAAAAAGTTAAAATTGGCAGCGCCGAAGGCGCATTCCTTAACTTTAGGCACTTATGTCCGCACCGAAGGTGCGCTAATTTATGAGTCTAAAAATTTCATATATGATTTTAAAATATCTATGGCTTCGTCTTCTGATGAAATCCTTTTTATCGACTCACGGAATTTACTGCTGTACTTTAATCCTTTAACAAACCATCCAAGCCGGCTGCGCATCATAGAACATGCGCGCTTTTCTCCAAAATATCTTACCGACTCATGAATATATTTTAACATAACTTCAAAGCGATGTGTAAAATCTATACAAAACGATTCATCCCCTCTGAAACGTGCTAATACCTGAGCAAAAATCCATGGGTTGCCTATAGCAGCCCTTCCAATCATAACGGCATCACAGTCTGTCTCGTTTTGCATTCTAACGGCATCATCCGGAGTAATAATATCGCCGTTTCCAATTACAGGAATCGAAACAATTTTTTTTACTGATGTTATAATTGACCAGTCTGCTTTGCCCCTGAATCCCTGGACAGCAGTTCTAGGATGCACGGCAACTGCATCCACACCGCACGCTTCAGCAATTTCCGCAATCCTGAAAGCATGGGCTCCTGATTTATCCCATCCTGTCCTTATTTTTATGGTAACCGGTATGCTTACCGACTTTCGAACAGCTTTTAACAATGATTCCGCCCTTTCGGGCTCTTTCATCAAAACAACACCGGCACCTGTTTTAACCACCTTTTTAACCGAACAGCCAAAATTAATATCCAGCAAGGCTGCCCCTGAAGATTCAACTATTTTAGCAGCTTCAGCCATTATTGAAGGATCAGTTCCAAATATTTGAACAGATAAAGGCTTTTCTTCAGGTATAGAGTCAAGCATTTGTAAGGTTTTTTTTGATCCGTGCACAAGGCCGTTTGCGCTTATCATTTCAGAGCAGACAAGACCGCAGCCGGCTTCTTTTGATAGAAGCCGAAAAGGCAAATTGGTAATACCGGCAAGTGGAGCCAAGATTACCGAATTATCAAGAACAAGTGAGCCAATTTTCAGACTGTTATGCATGGTTAGTGCTTGAAGCTGGATTGGCATAACAAAAAAGGCAGTTATGATAGCATGGATGAAGGCTGTAGGATCCTACATCTGCGGATACCTTGCATCCACACCCATTTTTTATCCTCTGGCCGGAATCTTTTTTAAGAGAAAGAGACCCTCCAAATAATTTCATCAGAAGATCATTTGGTATGCACGAGCTTTTTGTAATACCGGAGTTTTCAGGAAGAATTGACAGCAATTCTTTCTCGCAACAGGTATGGAGACTGATATTTTTATCAGACAGCTCATCTTTCATTTTCAAAACAATTTCGCTTTTTATTTCAATGGGCGGATCAATGAAAGCAAAGCCCGGAATTTTTGCAATTCTTTTTCGAATCTTTTGATAATCATCCATGAAGCTGGTTATACATCTTTTTATGCCATACTTGGAAGCTTTGCTTGAAATATAGTTGAAATCATTAAGATTGTCATGAATTTTTCCATCTTTTGTCTTATAAAAGCAGATAGGATCAAATCTCCAGCTTATACTGCCGGAATCGAAATTCCTGCAAAGATATTCTAGTTGACGAATGCGTTCCTCTAAAGCAGGTACATTAGGTTCAAGCAACGGCTCCTCAGAATTTATGGTAAAATTAAAAAAAACATTATATCCCATTTTTCTAAGCTTTTCTCCAAATCCGCTTTTTATAAAAGGCCCAAAATTTTTCGACCAGAATAAAATAGTATGTACCTTATCCGGAGTGGCCGGCACGATTGATACATGCCTGTTATACGGATTCACCACCTCAAAGCGGCCATTTTTAATTTGCTTCATAAACCACTTCATGTAAAATGCAGGTATATCTGTTCTTCTTGAGGCTGAAATTACTATTTTAACCGCAGAGTCCATCAATAATTAGTAACCGTTCACTTTTTCCTAAGGGTTCGCTCAAAAATAAATTTATATTTTCAGGTGTTGAGGCGCTCGGCATGGCAAGACGCAAGGAGGGCGAATAGCGAGCTATTTAACCGACGAGCAACGTAGCCATGCGGGATGGATCGGCGCATCAAAATGTTAAGGAACGGGGACGAAATAACTTCCCCAACTATGCATCACAGCTTCAGGCCACCTTTGCCCGATCTCAAATCCCAAAAATATCTAAATAGCCTGCTATTCCATCAACTTTTGTGATTTGAGATCGAACAAATTTGACCCAAATCTATGCGCCTACTTGGGGAAGTTATTTCGTCCCCGTTCCTAAGTTATTTTTGAGCGAGCCCTAAGATCCGCCAGAGATATTATTTTGGCCCCACCAGACTCTTTTGGTGTTTCTTCCTTTTTTTTCTGTAATGTATACTTTGCCGATTCTTCCGGACAAACAACAAGTTCCATTCGCACTTTTTTGCCGCTCATTGTAAACTCTTCACCATCAATATATGTATCCCTTAAGATCCATGTAACAGAGTAAAGCGGCACTTGAAGAATCAGCAGCTTTACATGATACCAGTCAGGTTTAGCATCCGGCAAAATTGTTTCAATCCTGGCAAAAATAAGCGGCTTGTCTTCAAAGCATAGCAAGACTACATCATTTTCTTTCGCCATTTATAAATATCCTTTTCCCATGTATAGACTTTCAGATAATTAATTTCACAAGGCCAGAAGGAGGAAGGCGTATTAGTTATACGTCGACGACTGATAACGCAGTGAAATTAATTATCTGAAAGTCTATAAGCGCAAAAAATGGTGTTGAAGTTTTAATATCTTCATTATATCTTAAGTCGTAATAGTTCAGCCACTAAGACACAAAGCAGGGATATTATTTCTCGTTTCTCGTTCCCATGCTCCAGCGTGGAAATGCATAATAAAATGTCATTAAAGAAGACAATGAACAAGAACAATTCAGGAAATTTAATTAGAAAGAGAGCAAAGGAGCTGGATTGCCTCTATGCATTTTCCAACCTGGTTGTAAAGAACGATATTACAGTTGACGAGATACTTCAAGGAACAATTGATCTAATACCACCCGCGTCGCAAAATCCGGAAATCACCTCCGCACGTATAATTCTTGAGGATCAAATTTATAAAACAAGAAATTTTAAAAAGAGTATCCGGAAACAGACAAGTGACATTGTTGTACATGGCAAACCAGGAGGAACCCTTGAGGTCTGTTATCTTGAACAACTATCGGAAAAAGATAAGAAATCTTTCCTTAAGGAAGAAAAAGAGCTTATCAATGTTATTGCAGAAAGGCTTGGGAGAATTATAGAGCGCAAGAAAACCGAGGAAGCATTGCGTGAGAGCGAAAAAAGGTTCCGTGACCTGGTTGAAAATTCACTGACCGGCATTTTTATTCTACAAGGCTCAGAAATCGTTTATAATAATCCTGAACAGAAAAGACATTTCAGTCGCCTTTCAAGTTCTTTCAAGCTTATGGACTTCAAAGCCATACATCCGGATGATGTTGAGATGGTCAAACAAAACTATCAAAAAATAGTTTCAGGGGAAGTGCGAACTCTTGATATAAACTTCAGATTTTATCCCCTTGGAAAATCAGATAATAAGCTCGATAGAAAATGGGTTTACTGCAGAATCAGTCTTATAGAATATTCAGGAAAAGAAGCAATATTGTTCAACATGATGGACGTTACTCGATCCAAGGAATTGGAACGTCTTTTAAAAATAAAGGATAAAATGACTTCTCTAGGGCGTGTTACCGCAGGCATTGCCCATGAAATAAGAAACCCGCTTTCAGGTATCAATATTTATTTAAACACGCTGGAAAAAATCTATGACAAAACAGACAGCCCGGAAAGGGTTAACACAATAATAGGACAGCTAAAATCAGCCTCAAATAAAATTGAATCTGTAATTAAAAGAGTCATGGATTTTTCCAAACCCAGTGAACCAAGGCTGGTGCTGTCGAAAATCAATCATCCAGTTAAAGAGGCAATAAGTCTATCCTCTGTAACCTTTCAAAAAAGCGATATTAAAATCGAAAAAATCTTATCTGAAAATCTGCCGACTTGCTATATTGATCAACATTTTATCGAACAGGTAGTTTTAAACCTGATGACCAATGCTGCTGAAGCAATGAAAAATATGGATGGAAACAAAAAAATAGTAATAAAAACATACATAGAAGATAATCGTATTTTTATAAATGTTGCAGACTCAGGACCGGGTGTGCCTTCCAGCCTTAAAGACAGAATATTTGACCCTTTTTTTACTACTAAAAACGATAGCTCCGGAATTGGGCTCAGCATTTGCCACAGAATAATTACAGACCACGGCGGATCTCTGGGCGTGTTTGACAGTAAATGGGGCGGAGCTGAATTTAAGATTGAGCTTCCGCTGGAAAGAAGAAAAAAACAGAGATGATTTCTTACTCAATATTCATAGTCGATGATGAACAGGTCATAAGGGAAGGGATAACTATGGCGCTTGAATTCGACTATCAGGTAAATGCCTTCTCAACAGCAGAAAAAGCAATCAAGGCCATAAAAAACAGCCCGCCCGATCTTATTCTTCTTGATATCAAACTGCCGGGGATTAATGGTATTGATGCTCTAAGCGAGATCAAAAAGCTTTGCCCGGAAATCCTGGTAATAATGATAACCGCCTATGAAGATATCAAAACTGTAATCTCTGCCATGAAACTCGGGGCCTATGATTATGTGGTGAAACCCATTCACATGGACGAATTAGAAATAATTATCAGCAATGCACTTGAAACTATCAGGCTTAGAAAAGAAGTTAAAGCTCTTCAGGATAAATATTTCAAGGAAAACCTTCCTTGCTTTATAGGAGAAAGCAACGCTATTGAGGATGTGGTAGAGTTTATAGAAATGGTGGCGAAAAGCCCTGACACCCCCATTCTTATTCTGGGAGAGACAGGTACAGGCAAAGAATTAATTGCCGGTGCCATACATGCCAGAAGCCCCAGCTTCAATGGCCCATTGATTACCGTAAACTGTGCGGCCATTCCAAAAGAACTTATTGAAAGCGAGTTATTTGGTTATGAAAAAGGAGCTTTTAGCGGAGCCAACATATCAGGCAAAAAGGGATTAATTGAAGAAGCGGAACACGGCACATTGTTTCTCGACGAAGTGGGTGACCTGAGCCTGGATGCCCAGGCAAAACTTCTCCGTTTTCTTGAATATGGCGAATTTTACAGAATAGGCAGCACAAAAAAACTTAAAATTAAAACAAGAGTGGTCTCCGCCACAAACAAAGACTTAAACAAACTGATAGACAATGGCCTGCTCAGAAAAGACCTCTATTTTCGGCTGGGAGTTATCAAGGTGCAGATTCCCTCGCTGAAGGAACGCCGCAAAGATATTATTCTTCTCGCCAAGCATTTTTTATACGAATTCAGCAAGAAATTCCACAAAACATTTACAGGTATTGCCCCAGAGGCTGAAAAGGTCTTGAAAGAATACAACTGGGTGGGCAATGTACGTGAGCTGAAAAATCTTGTTGAAAGAGGGGTGCTTACCGGAAAGGGGCCAGATCTGACACTCCATGATCTTGGAATAGAATGGGTTAAAACTGGAGAAATTAACAAACCGGACAGAAATATACCATGCTTTCCAGCGCTTACACCTGCCGGCATTGATCTTTCATCTGTTCAAGAATCTTTAGAAAAATTCTATATCGAAGAAGCGCTCAAGCTGACTGGAGACAACGAAAGCAAGGCAGCAAAACTCCTGAACATAAACTATCACACCTTCCGTTACCGAAGAAATAAACGTAGCCGTTCACGGCTTGAAACTTGAAATTGGAAAGTAGAAATTAAAATAGCAATTCTTCTAATAATAAATAGCAATTCTTCTAAATTTACATTCCTGTCAACATTCCCCCGTCAACAC
>JAUWFS010000146.1:0-8707 GCA_030606805.1 Deltaproteobacteria bacterium | reverse complement strand
CTTGAGGGCATCTATGGTATAAAAGTCCAGTGGATCGGCCATGGCAATCCTCAGCGTATCCTCATCCATCTGCAAGGGGACAAACCCGGCTTGCTTCATGAACTTAACAGAGAGGCTGCTAATGACTACCGGTTCCCTGGGATAATCATGGAAAGATATGTTTATCATTACAAGACCTTTGCATAACTCAAAATTTTGTTTACGATTTTATTTTTTCCAATCTGAGACCTTTGAAAAAGAGAGCGTTTTTCAAAGGTCTCAGATTGTAGATAGCTCCGCTTCTTGGATTACATTAAAAAGGTTGTTTAACTGATTAATTTTATTATAAATATGTTGAGATAAGATTGCCGCGTCGCTTTGCTCCTCGCGATGACATGGCAGGCTATATCTTAAAAATTACCAGAGAGAAGTTACCCTGTCAGAAGAAATTCCATTGAGCTTTGCTGTCTTTGTATCTTGATTTGCTTTAAATTCAACAACAATATCAAAGGAATTATCATCATATTGTTTGATATCCTGCCGGTCTTCGCAGTGAGCCACCAGAACCAGCCCCAAAGCTTTTTCATCTATTATGGAATCAATAAACTCTTTTACTATTTCAGGCCCGATAAAAATAATGCGATTATAGCCGCTCTTTTGAATGGCGGTTAATTTTCCCACCAGTCTACCACGGATGTTATTGTACTCTTTTAGTTTGGATACTATAAAATGTGCAGCCAGCTTTGATTTTTCCTCAATCCCTTTTGGGGTTAAAAGGTAAGCATAACCTATCTTGTGAGGATTTTTACGGAAATTGCCGATTTTGATGAGACCTTTTGCTAAAAACTGCTTCAGGACATAATTGATCTGGCCCAGGCTGATTCCTGTAAGCTTCGCCAGTTGGCGCTGAGTTGAAATCTCCTGCACGTCTAAAGTCTCTAATATTTGAAAGTGCTTTTCTGAAAGGAGCATATTAATGGCAAAAGTCCATAACGAGCTGTAATTACTGGATAGCGCTGATGCTTCACTACGTGTCCGGCTTTCGCCGGAATGACGGTTAATGGGTATGCTGTTCAATTTTGAACAGCATACTTATATTGAACGACATGTTTATGTCAAATAAAATTATCTGGTTTTTTAGACCCCGGTTAAATAGCCCAAAGGGATTTAACTGGGCAGGCAGGATTAACCCTCCAGAGATTTACTGGATATTTATTTTCATTACTTTTGCCCGCCACCCGCCCGGCATCGTGAGGCATCGGCCGAGGCGGACGGGTCGCGAGCCGCTCAGGCGAGGCGGACGGGGACGAAAGTAAATCCGCTATAGGCGGGGAAAAGTTAATTTTTTCGTCTGTTTGATAGATTAGTCTGTTGAGATTCTCGAAAATTCTTTGATGTTGTTTGAAATCAGACCATATTGTTGAATTATGACTTTTCTAAACTTTCGAATATCATCTACATCGTTTTTTAAAAACTCGTATACAAATTGATCGTCAATCTCTCCATATAAATGGACAAGCCGATTCCTGAATTTTGTCATCTGCCTCAGATTTTGCCCAAGCTGCTGCTGAAAAATACCTTTTTCCTCCAGCACGGCAAAAGAATCTGCATAATCCTTTGGCGACCTGTATCGCTCCGAAGCAATGATATGATTCGCCACGTCCAGGCAGCACTCTATACTGGTCTGCAAATAATATTTTGCGCTGCCGATGAGAATTTTGTCTTCTAAAAAGGCTTTTTCAGATACTTTAGCAATCTCGTCTAAAAGCCCCAGATATTCGTCCAATTGAATAAATTTTTGTGATATCTTTTCAATTGAAACCATTTTTCAATCCTTTGTATTGGATTACAATACTATCTGTTCCAAATATGTCCTCTGATAATTGTGAATAAATGGTAAAAAATCAAAATATGCACTTCGGATGACCGTTTCGTAATCGACCCGGGCTTTATCGTCACGGCAATAAATTAGAACTCCTTCCGTGATAATCTTACCTGCAACAGCCAAAGGAAGTGAATTTATTATGCGGACATCACTCGCCGGACCTTGCTTAAGCTTTTTATCTATTTTCAATGCCAGGGTCATTTCTAAATTCAGTTTTTCTCTCCGAGACAACCGTGGCACATATATGCCAATATCCAAATCGCTGAATTGGTGAGCCTGATCGACCGCGTAACTGCCGTACAAATATGCAAAAAGAACCTGGGTATCTCTGAAAACATCCGTGGCAATTTTTAAAATATTCTTTTTTATTTCGGCTTGTTTCATTTTAGTTCATCGGGTCGAGTTCCGCGCTTTGCGGGATTCGTGGGAATGACAGAAAGGGGACGTTTTGCAAAGGTCAGTTTTATTACCAGTAGAGTAGGGAAAAAGTTCTACTCTACTGGTAAAATTTAAGGGGCTTATTCGACGATGATGCGGTCTTTATTTGTCTCCAGGGTTTTTGGCCCAATTCCCTTAACCTTCATAATATCTTCCGGCGTTTTGAAAGGTTCCACGTTCTCGCGATAGTCGATGATCCGCTGGGCATATTTGGGCCCGATCCTGTCAAGCTTTATCAGGTCTTCCAACGGCGCAATGTTGATGTTAATCTTTTCTCCGTCTTCGGCACATACAACCGGACTCACGGCCAGTATCATTGCAACAGCCATCAGAACTGCGGCAATACTTTTTACTCTTTTCATCATAAATTCCTCCTTTTTAGGTTTTCATTTAGTTTAGATTTTATCTAAATACTAAGGTTGTATGATTATGTCAACGGCAAAGTTATGTTCTATTGAACGAACTGTTTAGTCAAGTAAAATAATCAGATTTTAGAAAGGAGGAATTCGACGAAAGTTATGAAGAATAATGCACCAATAGCGGAGTATTATTTGGGTTTGTTGATGAGAAGGTCAAATTCTTTGGCTACGGGCCTGCTATGAGGGGATAAGTGAGTTTTGGCCTCCTTTCAAAATATCTTCTGAAATCAACGCCAAAAAACCTTGGGTCTGTTTCAACTCAGGCTGGGTTACCCACTTTATCGGGTTCAGGAGTTTTACCGGAAACTCTTTTATCATTTTGCTGATCTCAATTGGTTCGACCCACAAATCTTTGTTTTGTGCTTCTTCAATAATATTTTCCCAAATAAATGGAAATTTTTTCGCAATAAAGAGTATATCTGCATAATTTTTGGGTTCCAGCCGACTTAAGGCGCATATTTTATTGGAAAGAATATTTCTCCAGTTATCAACATTTGCAAAAAAATCAAATCGTTCAAAACCACCAGAATGAAAAGGAACATCATTTATAAAATCTATCTTTAGAACCAGTTGATCCTTGTTTATAAAAATACGCAAAAAAGATTTACTGGTTATTGAGACCGTACACTGAGAAAATGTTTCTTTTAAATAAGTTACGACCATCTCACATTGCTGTTTGAAATTCGGATGGTTGTTCAGGAATAAATCCAAATTATCGGAATATCTGTGATTAAGGAAACATCTGCTTAACGCAGTTCCGCCAGACAGGTAAAAATCAACATCCAGGCCCTGAATTTCCCTTAAAATTTCATCCTGAAACGGATAAAGCTTATTTAAATAATATTCCTCTGGCATACTTATATTTTTCCTTTAATTCCTTTGGATACAATCTGCCAAGGACATCATCAGTTAAGGCTTCTTTCAATATTTTATTTGGAATAAGTTTGATCAATGTATACCAATCATAGGTGGACAGCAGCCTGCACAGAACTAAATTTTTATCAAGAAATGGCAGTGTTTCAATTTTACCAGTTATGAGGTCATATAACTGGTTTTCATCAATGTTTTTATCCCAGAAAGCATCTGATAATAATTTTTTCTTATCTTCCAGTGTCAATTGTTTCATATTATTATAGACTCCGGCTTTCGCTGGAGTGATGTATAAAACGTCAATTAGCCGGCCTGTTTTTCATCATCACCTGTGGAACCAAGTCTGTAAGGCACCGAAACGATTTCCCGTTTTGCAGCAGCTACGGCTCGGTTCGCTATATCCTGAACCTTTTCATATGCCTGTTCATGCTTTCTCGACAACTCTTCAATTTGAGTTGTCTGAAGTTTCACCATTGTTTCAAGCGACTCAATCCTGCCTTTAAGCACGTTCTTTTCACCCTCAAATTTTGATTCCATAAGCGCTCGGTCTTTTTCAAAATCGCTGGTAAGTCTTTCGGTAGCGCTCTCTTTTGCCGCTCGAATCTGCTTTTCCAGTGTCTGCGGGAAGGTTTCCACCTGCTTCTGTAATTCTGAAAAAACCTGCTCACGCTCGGAAAGAACCTTTTCCCGGTTATCCAGCTCGTCTCTGCGCTGCTGAAGTTCCTGTTCAAAAGCCTCACGTTTTGTGATAATTTCCTTTTCAAGGGCTTTTAGTTGATCTTCAAGTTCGTTTTTACGCTGATCTTTTTCCCGTGCAAACTTGTATTCGTAATCTTCTTTTTCCCGCTGCCTCTGTTTTTTGAGAAACGCTGCCTGTTCCTCTATTTCCTGATCCTGCTCAGCCTTTTCCCTGTCCCAATTTGCGCGGGATTCTCGCATTTCTTCTTCAAATTCCGCTTTGCGTTTTTCCATTTCGGTTTTGAATTCTTCCTTGCGGGCATGCTGGGCATCGATCAAAGCAGCAAGATCAGATGCAGCAGTCTCCACTTCATAAATATTCTGAAGCTCCTCCTTTTTGGCTTTGACTGCGGTCTGAATCTTTTTATAAGTTTCGATTTCCGCTTCAAACTGTTCTGCAAGGCCGGTTAATTCACGGCTGAAAGCGCCTTTAAGATCATGCAGCCGCTGCAGCGGGTCCTGCGAAGTCTGAGCTTCGGCAACTGCCTCCGCAGCCTTTTTTTCCATCTGCTTGCGAACCTTTTCAGCATCAAGCAATTGTTTCTCAGTGGCCTCGAGTTGCTGCTTCGTAGCTTTGTAAGCTTCTATCATTTCCTTTTTGGTGTTGCTCATGGAGACGATGGGTATTTCTTTTTGATCTGTCATGGGTTTACCTCTTTTTTTAGTTTTACGTAAGTTTTAACACCAGGAAAACATTTAAAAAATGCCTCTCAATCTGTATTTCATATTATCATCTCACAAAGGGTATATCCAAGCTTGAGGCCGAGGTTAAGGGTCCTTTCGATTAATTTCGAACTTATCAAAGTCGCGATCATAGCTGTAAAGGATATTTTGTTTATCTCCTTCCAAGCAGGCAATCAGATAACAATCTACAATGTCCAATTTGTTAGCATGCCAAAGTTCCATCGTCCGGCGAACAATTTTTTTCTCTTTAACAATAATCCCTTTATATTCCAAAATGCCCAGTATCCCGGCTGCTATATCTTCTCTGGGAACAGAGTAAAAGCTTTTTAGAACAAATACTACCTGAAACAAAACAATCAATTTCAACTCAACCCGCAAATTTCCATGCTCCAGAGATTCAAACAGAGTATATACCCCTCGGAACTTTTGTGTCTTGTCGGATGTCAAAAAGCGAATCAGAACATTGGTATCCAATAGAGCCATCATTTTCCCCAACCCTCGATAAATCCTGCTTCCGTTGCCCTGTTAATATCGGCTTTTTTAAGTTTTGGCTTCCCTTTTGCGTATTTTCCAAACATTCCAAATAAGCAGTCAGTCAAAGATTTTTTCCCTTCTTTTTTGGGCATAGGTTTCAGTAAGATGCCGTCGGATTTTGGAATCACATCAACACGATCTCCAATCTCAATATGATATTTTTTTCTTAAAGCAACAGGGATGACGATCTGTCCTTTAGGAAAGACTTTCCTCTTTACAGATTCTTTTGAAGTTGCAACCATGCTTTCCCTCCTTACGTGAAAATGTTATACTAAATAATAACAAAAGTATAACCAAATGTCAAATGTTAATTTTAATTTCTGATTAAATTGCCCAGGCAGAAATTACGTAGCTTTTTGTTTTCTTGAAACTTAAAAAACCGGATGGATAAGCGCGCTCTGGCAATCTGTGTTCATCTATGTGAATCCGTGTCTGAATGGTTATTAGTCTGTTTAGTGGAGCGGGTGGCATTTTTTATGTATCTGGTTCCTCTCTGTTTAGTTAAAAAATGTGCAATGAACAATGAGGGCTGAGCGATGAGTGTCAAAAGTTGCATTTAAGTTCTATTCCCATGAAGTGGTTTTTCTGTTTGTGGTCTTTTACGTTCTCGTAATTGCTGATTTCTTCATACGCGTATCTGACCGCGAGATCCAACCATTCAGCGATGCTATATCCGGTTTCAAGGAAATACTGATATTTTTCCTGGGTATTGGCCTGGTTGATGCCGTTTCTCTCTTTGTCAAAACCCGCCTTGCAGAAAAGTTCCTCAGAAAAATCTTGCGATAACTCAAAAAAGAGGTCATCTGCGTCAGGACCGGCATGATGGCCAAAGACTCTTCCCTTGTATGTCATTGGATAAGAACCATGCTTGTACCAGGCAGTCGGTACGCTGTCGGGTGACAGGTTTGCATATTCTGCTCTCAGTTTCATGCCTCTCACCATGAAGGCATCGTTGAGGACAATGCCTGCGAGATATGCCCTCCTGTCAGGGGGAGTGCCCGTATCTTCAGCACCGATCTCCCCTTATAGCTTTATCGAATCGGCAAGGGGTATCAGCCTGCCAACATTGGGGATGGTAAGAGCAAGATCGACGGCAACCTCTTGATTGCTCTCGAGTTTCGTACCGTCTCTGTTCTTGTTGCTGTATGCAATCTTAAAAAAATCGGTGAAGTTTATATTACGTCCTTCACCCCCGAAGAGAACGAGGTGTGAAAGTCCCACCTCTACAAGTGGATGGGGCTTGAAATCGAGTCTCA
This sequence comes from Deltaproteobacteria bacterium, assembly GCA_030606805.1. Classification (GTDB taxonomy): domain Bacteria; phylum Desulfobacterota; class Desulfobacteria; order Desulfobacterales; family ETH-SRB1; genus B13-G4. The sequence goes on along the minus strand of JAUWFS010000146.1, from coordinate 1,904 downwards.
GGCCATAGAGATACGGTTTTGACAGGTCGTCGCCTGTGGACTTATCAGTGATTTTGTGTTCGTTATCATCCAGTCGAGAAAGCAGAAGATTATATCTGAATGGACCGAGATAGCTGAAAATCCAGGGAAGAAGCGTGGCTCTGGGATTGGATATCTTGACCATGTCAAAAGGTTTAGCGTTATTAGACATGAGAAGGGAACCGTGGTAGCCTGGCCCCCACCACATTGAATCTCTTCCCGCAACAATTTCGAAATCATCAACGGCAAACTTGACATATCCCTTATGCAACCGAATTTCCGTATCATCGTTTCCATCAATGTCATTATATCTCTGGTTGTAGATGAACATAGGTTGAATATAGAAAGAAAAGACATTCCATAATCTCCCACTCGATTGAAACTGGACCATAGTATTGCTTCCATCAAAGTAGTCGATCCCTTCATTGTTGTATATCGAAAAGGGGCCGTCCAGGAAGTTGTAGCTAACAGAAAATTCGTCCACCGGTTTTATAAACGTCCCGGGAGCGCTGCCGGGAGTCCTGGCCTCAGATATCTCATCCTTATAGTCCTTTGACATTCGCTCAAGGAAACCGACGGGAAATGTTGAAATGTCTTCTTTCTCAGTTTGGTCAATAGCCTCGGCCAGCAATCTGCCTGCTTCCGACCTGGTAAAAGGCTTTGTAGATGAAAGATCGCTCTTTATCAGTCCGCGAGCAGATAGAGTTTCGATATCCCCATACAATGAACTGTTAAGAGGAACATTAATGGAGGCGGAGGCCAATGCAGGGAAGCCGCACAAATCAAAGATGGCAATTATAAGCAAGCATTTGAGTGTTATTGACTTCATTTTAAAAATGGGTTAACGCTGGTTTGCCGATTGGATATACATTAAACCCGATTTCAAAAAGTCTTTTATGATCGACGATATTGCGGCCGTCAAAGATAAATGCCGGCATTATCATTGACTTGAATATTTTCTCATAGTCAAGATCCCTGTATAATTCCCATTCCGTCATTATTGCAATTGCATGACTTCCTGAAGCTGCTTCATAAGGATCGTCAATATAGCTTACATTTTCGTCAATTCCTTTTAGATCGATTCTTGCGTTCTTTAATGCCTTTGGATCGGTAATCGCCAGGTGCGCTCTTTCCTCGATCAATCTCCTCGTGACGTAAATGGCCGGACTCTCCCTTGTGTCTCCGGTATTGGCCTTGAAAGCAAAACCAAAAAGGGTTATTTTCTTGCCGGCCAATGTGTTGAACATGGCTGTAAGCATGTTGACTGTAAAACGCTCCTTTTGAAAATCGTTTATCTTGAGAACATGGTCCCAGTAATCGGCCACTTCGTTAAGGCCCTGATACCGGCAGAGATATACAAGATTCAAAATATCCTTTTTAAAGCATGATCCTCCAAACCCGATACTTGCATTCAGGAATTTATCGCCGATCCTGCTGTCAAACCCGACCGCCCTGGCCACATTGACAATATCTGCATCGGTCTTTTCACACAGGGCGGATATGGCATTTATTGATGATATTCTCTGGGCTAAAAACGCATTGGCCACGAGTTTGGAAAGTTCACTGCTCCAGATATCGGTTGTAATTATCCGCTTTTCATCCACCCAGTTGGCGTATATTTCAATTAGCTCATCTCTTGCTTTTAAACCGCTTTGTGTTTGACGGGAACCGATAAGGACCCGATCCGGATATTCCAGATCCTTTATTGCAGTGCCTTCAGCCAAAAATTCCGGATTGGAAAGAACGTCAAAATGAAGATTATTGTTTAAAGTCAGAATTCTCTCCATGGCCAGAGCGGTTTTGACCGGAAGCGTGCTCTTTTCGACAATTATTTTTGGAGACTGAGAATACTGGAGTATCTGGCTTGCTGTTTTTTCCCAATACTG
>JAUWFS010000126.1:0-9788 GCA_030606805.1 Deltaproteobacteria bacterium | reverse complement strand
TTATTATAAAATATCATCATCATATAAAAATTGGAAGCAAAGGCGGCTTTGGGATTTTCAACATTTATATGATTTTCCATACACTTTAATGCAATTATCTTAGATTGGTCATTGCATCTACGATTTTTGACAGACCGATTGGGCTACCAACTTAAGCCGGGACAGCCCGTAAATTCAATCTGTTAGCAACTCCTTAAATTTTGCTTGATTGTGGAATTGCCTTAGAGCCAAAATGGCGAAAAGTGTCCCGCTTTAAGTTGGTAGCCAGAGCTGCCGGCTGTTGCACAAATGTGCCGATCAGAGGGCACCAGTACGCCTGCAAGTTTTGCCAAAAAAGTCTCATGTTTTTACTCCTTTCCGCTGTTATCCAATTTGCAGCTTCTAATGAGTTTGTAAACTCAACCCCTGAGAGTTGTTAATTTGTCAAAAGATCTTTGAAAGTTTGAGACGGGTTCGTATGGCTTTGCCGATGCCGTCTCTGTGAGGTACCAGCTTCCGGTCCCGCTTCTCAATGGCTTTGGCTTTTCACGGAACTAAAAACAGAAAAAGCCTCCAAGGGAATATGACCCCCTTGGAGGCGTTATATTGATACTTTCTGACGGGTGTGTTTCATAGCTTGTTCCAAATGATAGGTTTACATAAATAATGATGTCATCAATACAAAATTCTTCTGGAATGTGCAATATTGAAAGATTGGGGATATAATATGGATTAAATATCTATATAGGGAAACGTCAAAGTCGGTGCTAAAGCTTTAATATTAGGAGTTTTTGGGGACGTAAGCGCTTACAAATCCGAAATCCGAAATCCGAATATCGAAACTCGAAACAATATCTAATTTCGAATATCAAATGACCAAAACATTTCAGGCAGTTATCCAATATTTGCGGGGCTCAACCCGTTTAGAATTTTGAATTTTGGTCATTCGTATTTGTTTCGGATTTCGAGCTTCGAGCTTCGAATTTATTGAAAATTGAATAAGTAAGCAATTCTTGTGAATTCAGGAGGTTATTAGCCTAAATGACGTGGCCCTGATGCCTGGTGTAAACGTCCTGGCTGCCCTGAAGACTTGAGCTTTAGCGGTTGGTGGGGTCTATAGACTGTCACATATTAAATTCCACTGCGTTATCGGTCGTCGGCGTATTACAAATACAGCCTTCTTCCTCTAGCCTTGTGCAATTTAATATGTGACAGTCTATATATCTGGAATGCACTTTCTACTTGACAGCCATCATTTTTAAAGGTAGCCTTTAAAAATGATGTATAAAAAGAGATTGATCGAGCAAAAAATAGACCGGCTTTTGGATATGTTCCCGGTTGTTGCCATTATTGGTTCACGGCAATGTGGAAAATCAACACTAATTAAAAATATCCGTCCGGATTGGAAATACTATGATCTGGAGAGACCGGATGACTATCAACTGATAACAAGTGATCCATTAGGTTTTTTTGCCAGGCAAAGTGAAAAAACTATTATTGATGAGGCCCAGCAATACCCGGAATTATTCAAGGTATTAAGAGGTGTCATTGACCAAGACAGAAAAGCAGTCGGCAGGTTTCTGCTTACAGGGTCAAGTTCGCCTGAAATAGTCAAAGGGCTGTCCGAAAGCATGGCCGGGCGAATTGCAACTATTGAACTTTGGCCATTTAAGGCAGCAGAATTTTATGACAAACCTCTTTCGCAAATTTACTCCCTGCTTTCTCAGGATAGACCGGATTTAGACCGGATTTCAGGTTTAAAGCCAGAGTTGGATGTCAAACAGATATACGACCACTGGCAGTTAGGCGGTTACCCTGAGCCCAGGATAAAAGGTTGTGATACTCCTGAGTTTCACGGTTTATGGATGGATGAATATTTTTCGGATTATATCAGGAGAGATATTCAACGCCTTTTCCCCAGAATCAGCCCTCATAATTTTCGTCTTTTTATCCAGACTCTGTCCTTTCACTCCGGCAAAATTATTAATCAGTCAGACATAGCCAGGGCATTGGAAGTCAGCTCCGTTACCTCAAAAGAGTATCTTGAAATAATTCATAATACATTTATATGGCGCAATCTGAGAAGTTATGAAAAAAATAAATTAAAGAAAGTGCAAAAGATGCCCAAAGGTTTTTTCCGTGACCAGGGAATACTGCATCATCTCTTGAAAATTAATAGTCTTGATAACTTATTAATCCACCCGGTGGCAGGTTTTTCATTTGAATCTTTTGTTGTAGAAGAAATTATAAGAGGCTTTCAGTGCACATTAACAGCAGGTATTGATTTTTATTTTTACAGAACCAGGGACAAATCGGAAATAGATCTTATTATAGACGCTCCTTTTGGCGTTATCCCAATTGAGATCAAGCTGGGCTATAAAATTAAAAAAGGGATGCTGACGGCATTGAAGAATTTTTTAAAAGATACTAATGCTCCTTTAGGGATACTAATAAATAACTCAGATAAAATTGAATTCCTGAGCGATAATATTATGCAAATCCCGGCCAAATATTTTTGAAAATTTGTAATGGTTCACCACGGAACAACACGGAGTTTCACTGAAAATTATAAACAATGAGTAATTTACTATACGAAGATTTGAGCTATAAAACCATAGGTGCAGCACGGGAAGTATACAAAGACCATAGAAAACAAGGCCATAAAAAAGATAACAAATCAGGATGAAGCTCAGTTGATCAATTATCTTAAAACAACTCGCTTGAGAGTGGGGTTATTGTTTAATTTTGGTGCAGAGAAGTTTGCAATGTTGAGAAGAATATTTTGATAATTCAGTGTAATTCCGTGAAAATCCGTGGTGAACTATTACGAAAATTTTCCCTTTGTGAGCTGCTTGGAGCTTGGGGTTGGTGGAGGAAAATTGGGGATATAATATGGATCAAATATCCATATTATGAGGTGGAAAAAAGGTGGGTTCTAAGGTTTATCTTTTTATTTTTTATGAAAAGTTTCTTCCTGATTTTGTTCCTGTGAGTGTCGATTGTACTTGTGGCCAGATTCATGAATTCTGCGATTTCTTTTGTCGTTTTACCCTGCTTGACAAGATTTGTTACCTGAATTTCCGTGTGAGTGAGCTTCAAATTTATTTTGGAAAATTCGCGCACCAACGGCGCAACAATATCATTCAAATTTGATTCGATGATATTTACATAGGCCTTTTGTTTGCTATCCAATCTACTCTTTTTTAATCTTTCCAAAAAAGGCATAATTAGTTCATTTGCATTCAGCAATACCATCTCTTCAATCTCTGTTTTGGCTTCGATTCTTTGTTGCATCAAAACCTTGAGAGCCGTATTTGTTTCCTTTAATTTCGTACTTGTTTTCTTTTTGTATTTTTCAGCCTTCTTGAGATTAGATATTGTCGCCTCTAGTTCTTTTTTGGTTTTTGAAAGCTCTGTTGTTCGTTCATGAAGATGTTTTTCTAACTCGCAGTACTCTTTTCGCGGATCTTCTACTTCTTTTCGGCCTTTAATCTCTCGAACACATACAACGACACCTGTCAGAGTTGCGTTTTGACCAAAAACAGGAAAAGCGGAGACCTCCCGCCATCCCTCCGCTCCATCCGGCTCAACCACGGGCACGATTTCGTGCTGAACACTATGGTTCTTGAGAGATCTTTCCACGGGGCAAAGCTCACAACATTTACTTTTTCCATGGTAGGCTTCGTAACATTTTCTGCCTATGACAGGGAGGGCATGGGAGTACCATTTTTCAACTGTTTTGTTAACCAGAAGTATGTTTAAATCGGTGTCAAGCAGAGATATGCCATGACAAATCGCATCAAAGGCAACTGCGCTCAAGAGTTTTCCTCTTTCATGTTTCATGAGTATTCCCTTCGACCCGGGCTAATATCATGCTGCATAAATTCTAAATACATAATCGGATCTTTTTTATGTCAAAATTAACGACTATCTTTCTCTTAAGGTTTATATCAGCAAAAAACATGCCATTGATATTATTATTGAAGTAATTCCTTAGATATTAAATAGTTACATTAATTATATGACAAAGATAGCTATGCTAATTCATAGAAAATATGTGAAATTGAGAAGTAAATTACATAGTTTCAGGATAGTACATAAGGCTCGGTCTAAGGATGGGAAAGAGGGGAATGCGGGACATCCCTTTAGGTTATAGTTTTCTCAAATAAGATGATGTGAAAAGTGTGTAGTTTTTGTTAAAATAGAATCATACAGTTTGGAAAGTAGTACCCGTTCACGGCTTGAAATTTAAAATTGGAAAGTAGGGGGAGATTAAAGTAGAAATTGGAAATTGGGAAGAACAATACAAAAGCATGAAGGCCAAATTTCCAATTTCAACGTGAACGCTTACCTTTATGCTTTGATCAACCGTCAACCGTCAACCGTGAACTGTTAACCGTGAACCGTTTCTAAGCATCTTTATTTCTGATAAGCGTATAAAACAGCTCAATATTTTTTTTGTTGGGGCTAGGCCTCTTGTCAACTATAACTTTCCAGGAAGTATGCCCCTCTAACTGAAATAATACTTCTGAAATTTTTGCAATTATACTAGCCTGATCAGTTCCTGCCAGGTTGATAATTTCAGTTTCATGAAAAGTTACAACGTCGTCTTTGTGCATTCCTTTTTCAAGGCCGTATAAAACTGATCCTTCGCCGATATCAACTAATGCACGGTTAAGAGCGGCAGATAATTTTGGCGCAATAGGTGATAAATCCCTGTAAATCTGTTTTGCCAGTTCATAATTTGTCATTTTATATAAATATCCTTAAATACCATTGCAATGGCCCAAAAGTATAATACCTGAATCTTGTAAAATTCAGGTAAGAAAAAAGTCAAAAGGGGTTATAAGAAAAAACTCATAACCCCTAAGCTTGAGACCTTTGCAAAACGCCCCCTTTTGCCCAATTTTTGCGTCAGGCTCAAATTTTAAGCCTCGAAATACTCAATGTATTCCTGCATTTAAAATTTTCGCCTTCCTTGAACTTGAACAAAATTGAACATTTTTCAAAGGTCTCAGATTATTTGGCTGAGGGACAAGGATTCGAACCTTGATTAACGGGACCAGAACCCGTCGTCCTGCCTTTAGACGATCCCTCATTAAAATCTTATTTTGTAATAAATATATAGACTTTCAGATAATTCATTTCACAAGGCCAGAAGGAGGAAGACGTATTAGTTATACGTCGACGACTGATAACGCAGTGAAATTATTTATCTGAAAGTCTATAATAAAATTAACAATTGAGTCAAGTTAATTCAGCACTTTTTTCAATATAGCCAAGCTAATATCTTGTCATGCGTGAAATATCGTATCAGGGACTCGTCATTCCCACGCCGGCTGAAGCGGATATATTTTCAAAAAACTGAAATATTACAACAGAATAAAGTTCTTGACAATTTTTTTCAATTAAATTACTAGTGTTACTACTTTATTATTAAGTAGTGAATTATATTATATAGCATATAAATACAAATAGTTAGGAGATTACTCATGCCTGTACCAAAACGTAAAAAATCTAAGTCAAAGCGAAACAGCAGACGTGCTCACATTAAAGCAACGGCTCCCAATTTGACCGCTTGCCCCCAGTGCGGAGAAACTAAACTTTCACATCATGTATGTCATTCCTGCGGTACGTATAAGGAGCGTACTGTTATTGAAATAGAAAAGGATTAAAATATGACGACATCAACACCTGGACGTAACCTCAAAGGTCTCGATCTTGAGTCAAGGCAGATGATAATTGATACTGTAAGACAGCTTAGGAAACGCTTGCTTACAAAGGAAAAAATTCTTGAATTTGATAAAAATGAAATTTTCCCTGAAGATACGATCCGTGAATTGCTTGGAGAGGATATCGGTCTGCAACTCCTGTTTATACCTGAAGAATACGGAGGTATAGGAGGAGGGGCACGTGACTGCTGTGAGGTAATTCGTGAAATATCAAATATATGTTTAGGGATTGCAACAGGTTTTTTTGCTATTCAGCTTGGCTCAGACCCTATACTGGTTGGAGCTACTGATGAGCAGAAGCATAAATGGCTTGGATCTATTTCTGAAGGGAAATCTCTTGTAGCATATGCCGTTACTGAAGCTGGAGCCGGAAGCAACCTTGCTGCCTTAAAGACAAAGGCCGATCCTGTAACAAACGATGCAGGTGAGATCATTGGATACAATATAAACGGGACCAAACAGTTTATATCAACAGGTGGATATGCTGATTTCATTACAGTTCTTGCCAATACCCCGGATGGACCATCATTTTTTATTGTGGAGAAAGGCACGGAAGGCTTTGTTCAGAGCAAGGGTGAAAAAAAACACGGGATACGTGCGTCAAATACATCACCTCTTTCATTTACCGATGTATTTGTACCAATTGAAAATCTTATTGGTGGTGTTCCTGGAGAAGGGATGAGGCAGGCTAATAAGGTTTTTGGATATACAAGGCTTATGGTTGCTGCTATGGGTCTTGGCGCCGGCGAAGCGGCTCTCGATATAGCTATCTCATATGCTAAGGAGAGAATTCAGTTCGGCTCTCCTCTTTCTGAAAAACAGGGTTATACACACAAGCTGGTTGTTCCAAATGCTGTAAGACTCGAAGCTGCAACAGCCTATATGGAAGAAGTTGCCCAGAGATTGGATTCAGGGGAAGATGATCTGCAGGTTGAAGGATCAATCGCCAAGTTCTTTGCTACTGAAGCCGCCAACAAAGCAGCCGATGATGCCATACAGGCGCTTGGTGGTTATGGATACATTCACGAATTTGAGGTAGAAAAGATAAAAAGAGATGTTAAAATTACCTGTATTTATGAAGGCACCAGCGAAATTCAGCAAAATATAATCAGCACGTTCCGCTGGAAAATTACGCGGAAAACAAAGGGTAAATATTACGGAGACATATCTTCGGAGATGGAAGAATTGAATAATACCCTGAATGATGCCGGATGCAAATTTTATGGGCTTGCCGCCAGAGCTCTTAATGATACCATAATGCTCGTACATGATAACAAGCTTACCAGAAAACAAGATATTATGTTTGCCCTGTCCGATATGATGACACATGTGGAGGTTGGAGCAAGCATGGCGCGTAAGGCCAAATCACTTGTTGAAGCAGGAGATCCTAAAGCCGAAAAAATAAAGGCAATGTCAAGGATTTTTGCAAATGAAGCAGCACAAGTCGTAGCTCATAATATGTTGAAGATACTGATGGGCTCCGGTGCTTTTGATCAAAAAATCGTCTCTGATTTTATGGAGGCTATTTCTTACAATAAACTGCTTGGCAGCTATGAAAATGTCATTAAAGACATGGATATGGTTGCGGACATATTATTTGAGAGGTAATTATGCCTGAAAAACGTACTGTTGTTGTCACAGGTGCTTCAAGAGGTATTGGACGATCTATTTGCCTTTCCCTGGCAAGTCCGGATACTCAAATCTATTTCAACTATTTTTCTCCGGGTAATCCCGAGGCTGAAGAGGCTGCTGCTGCTGATACAGAAAGATTAGTTGCCGACCTGGGAAGTTCGGCGGTTAGCATGAGTGTCGATGTCGCAAATGCAAAAGAGGTTGAAGCTTTTTTTGAAAAAATAGTTGATGAAACCGGTCGTGTAGATATTCTTGTTAACAATGCGGGTATTACCAAGGATGGGCTTTTGGTTCGCATGAAAGAGAACGACTGGAATATGGTGTTAAATATAAACTTAAAGGGTGCATTTACCTGCACAAGACTTGCCGCAAAAATCATGATGAAGCAGCGCTATGGCCGTATAGTAAATATAGCGTCTGTTGTTGGTGTAAGCGGCAACCCGGGACAGGCGAATTATTCTGCTTCAAAGGCAGGATTAATTGGGCTGACAAAAACAGCGGCAAAAGAACTTGCCGCCAGAAATGTTACTGTAAATGCAGTTGCTCCTGGTTTTATTGAGACAGACATGACAGCAGCGCTTCCTGAAAAGGCAAGGAAGGCTATGCTGGATCAAGTACCAATGGGTCGTGGGGGACAGCCCGAAGATGTTGCCGCTGCTGTTAAATTTCTGGCTTCAGATGATGCAGCGTACATTACAGGTCAGGTAATCCATGTAAACGGTGGAATGTATATGTGAAACCTTTTTCAAAGGTCTCTTATGTGAAAGGAGAAAACTTAATGTCAGTTGAGGATAAAGTAAAAAAGATTATTGCAGAAAAATTAAGTGTTGATTTGGATGAAGTTGTGATTGAGGCATCGTTTGTGGATGATTTAGGGGCGGATTCGCTTGATCTGGTTGAGCTTATAATGTCAATGGAAGAAGAATTCGATATAGATATTCCTGATGAGGATGCAGAAAAAATTCTGACTGTAAAGGATGCTATTGAATATACTCATAAACATTCGTAAATAAGGTAACCGTGAACGGTTACTAAATAAGAAAAAAGGTGACTTTTAAAGGAGGTTTTCTTGGATAGACGGGTAGTTGTTACCGGCGTAGGGCTGATAACACCTCTTGGTATAGGTGTTGAAAATACCTGGCCGGCGCTTTGTGCCGGAAAATCAGGAATAAGTGAGATTACCAGGTTTGATACTAAAGATTTTGATACAAAGATTGCAGGAGAAGTAAAGGGTTTTAAGCCAGAGGATTATCTTACGAAAAAAGACGCAAAACGTACACAGTTGTTTATTGCTTATGCTGTTGCGGCTTCCCGTATGGCGCTTGAAGATTCGGGTTTGGTAATCGACAGCTCCAATGCAAACAGGACTGGAGTCCTGACAGGATGTGGTTTGGGAGGACTTTCTATAATGGAGGAAACTCAAAGAGTTCTTGATACCAAGGGCCCAAAAAGAGTAACTCCGTTTTTTATTCCTATGATGATTGGAAACATGGCTCCTGGAATAGTTTCTATTTATTTGGGCGCCAAGGGGCCCAATGCTTCAGTTGCAACTGCATGTGCGGCAGGAACACATGCTGTCGGCGATTCATTCGAAATCATAAAAAGAGGCGCAGCAGATGTTATGATAACAGGAGGTGTTGAGGCTGTTATTACACCAACCTGTATCGCTGGTTTTAATGCTATGAAAGCTCTGTCAACACGTAATGATGATCCTGAAAAAGCATCGCGCCCCTTTGACCGCGATCGTGATGGTTTTATTGTGGGTGAAGGAAGCGGTATTCTTATTCTTGAAACTCTCGAAGGGGCATTGGAAAGGGGGGCTCGTATTTATGCTGAGGTTTGTGGATATGGTATGAGCGGAGACGGATATCATATGAGCGCACCTTCACCTAATGGAGAAGGCGCAGCAAGGTGTATTCAGGCCGCTCTTGATGATGCAGAAATTTCCTATAACGAGGTCGATTACATTAATGCTCATGGCACATCAACACAGCTTAACGATCTTTACGAAACAATGGCAATCAAACAGGTATTCAAAGACAAGGCTTATTCGGTAGCGATAAGTTCAACCAAATCTATGACCGGACACCTGCTAGGTGGTGCCGGCGGAATTGAGTCGGTTTTCACAACTCTTGCAATCAATGAAGATATTATTCCTCCGACTATAAATTTTGATAACCCTTCCGAAGAGTGCGATCTTGATTATGTTGCTAACACTGCACGTAGGAAAAAAGTTGAGATTGCGATGTCCAATTCTTTTGGTTTTGGAGGGACAAATGCGTCACTTGTTTTTAGAAAATACCATAACGCACCTTCGGTGCGGAAAAAAAGTGCCTAAAGTTAAGGTGTTCTGCCATTTTATATAAGAAACGTGTACGAAATAACTTTCCCAAGTAGGCGCATAGATTTGGAAGTTATTTCGTCCACGTTCCTAAAGATTTCTTG
>JAUWFS010000211.1:0-5613 GCA_030606805.1 Deltaproteobacteria bacterium | reverse complement strand
CACTGTTTCTTCATTGCCTTCCGGCTTTTCTCTCGGTGTTTTTGGTGAAGTTGTTACAATCGGAAACATTACCTTTCCCAACCTGGCGGCGGTCATACAGGCATATAAGAAGGACAAAGATGTTCATATACTTTCAACACCTCAGATTCTAACCACAGATAATGAGGAAGCAAGCATCTATGTTGGAAAAAATATCCCCTATATAACCAGAAAGGATACAACAAACACAGGGACAGATATAAACTATAGCAATTATGAATACAAAGATGTCGGAATAACCTTGAAGATTACGCCTCAAATCAGTAAAGACAGGATGGTCCGCCTCAACATTTCCCAGGAGGTAACCAAGCTGGAATCAATCAGCGGCGCAGAGTTTCGTCCAACCACTTTAAAGCGTACCATTGATACAACAGTTATTGTCAAGGATAAAAATACCGTTGTTATAGGCGGACTTATCGACGACAGTTTTTCCGACATAGAATACATGGTTCCATGCCTTGGAAATATACCTGTGCTTGGATGGGCTTTCAAGTCAATGTCAAAATCAAATGAGAAGACCAATCTTTTTATTTTTCTCACACCCCATGTTATAAAAAATCCTGTGGAAGCAGATATGGTTTACAAAAATAAGAAAGACCAGATCGACAAAATAAAAGAAGGCAACATCAAGATGTACAAAAATGGTGCCGGTGAATGAGTAAATCTCTTTTACAGATACTTAAAGACAGGACTTTAGTCTCAGAAGAAGATATTAAAGAAGTCCAAAAGACAATAAAAGAAAAAGGAGGTAACACCGGAGAAATACTTGTAAATAAAAAAATTATTACTGAGGCTCAACTCCTTGAAACATTAAGCGTTTTGTATGATATTCCATTTTGGCATGAACTTCCTGTTGACCATATCAGTAATGATTTTACCAGGAAGATATCAATCCAATTCCTTAAAAAATATGTCATGGTTCCTTTGACGAACAAGGGGAAGGTTGTTGATGGCTCAGGCAACATAATAGCAATAAATGACCCTGTCAGCTTGCAGGCAATAGATGACCTGGTAAGGATTCTCGGCCTTGATGATTATAAAGTTGTTCTTGCAACAAAGAATTCCATTACTTCCGCCATAAATATAAGCTATGATATCAGCAGAGATTCCGCACAGCAGCTTGTTCAGAACATGGAAGAAAACGGCAGTATTACCATAGCCGGATTTGAAGATACTGCGGATCTTTTGGATGACACCAGTGACGCGCCGATTATCAAGCTGGTTAATCATATTATCTCTCAATCTATTAAAGCTCGTGCAAGCGATATTCATATAGAGCCATACCAGAGCAGTTTTAAAGTCCGTTACCGTGTGGATGGTATACTTTATGACCTTCTTTCTCCTCCTATGGGGATTCAGCCTGCTTTGATTTCCAGAATAAAGGTCATGGCAAAGATGAACATTGCTGAAAAACGCCTTCCCCAGGACGGACGTTTTGAAGTCAAAATGGGTGGCCAGAGCATTGATGTAAGGGTTTCCATAATTCCGTCTTCGTTTGGTGAGCGTTTAGTTCTAAGGCTTCTTAACAAATCCGGTTCACTGCTTAGACTCACTGAAATCGGCCTTTCTTCCGAACGGCTTGCTTCGCTGGAAAATCTTGTTAGATCTCCGAATGGCATTATTCTTGTTACAGGACCTACCGGAAGTGGTAAGACAACAACTCTGTATGCAATTTTATCATCCATAAATACACCCGATATTAATATCATAACCATAGAAGATCCGATAGAATATCAAATTAAAGGCATTAGCCAGATGCAGGTCAATCCAAAAATAAACCTTACTTTTGCACGGGGACTCAGATCAATTGTAAGGCAGGATCCTGATGTCATACTTATAGGAGAAATACGAGACAGGGAAACAGCAGAAATAGCAGTTCATTCAGCTTTAACCGGGCACCTTGTTTTTTCCACACTTCACACAAATGATTCTGCAAGCGCTATTACCCGTCTTGTTGATATCGGCATCGAACCCTTTTTAATTTCATCATCGGTTATGGCTGTCGTAGCACAGAGGTTAATCCGTGTTCTTTGCAGTTATTGCAAAGAAGCAAGTGAGCCGGATTATATCGCACTTGAAGGACTTGGAGTCATTCCGGATAAATTCAAAGATGGTAAGATATACAAAGCAAAAGGTTGTGAAAAATGTTTTAATACCGGCTACAAGAGTAGAATGGCTATTTTCGAGATTATGGTATTGAACAGCCATTTAAAGAATTTGATACTTAAAACCTATGATTCAAACAGGATAAAAAATGAAGCTTTGAATCAAAACATGATCACTTTACGCCAGGATGGGATTCAAAAGCTTTTGGATGGGATTACGACAATTGAGGAGGTGCTCAGGGTTACACAGCGATAGATAATTTTTTCAGCATTTCCTATTATGAGGTTGAATCATCTTTCATTTTCGTTTTCAACTCATTGAAAACATCGGCCGCAAGTCGAACATCTCCTTTATTCAGCCTTTTCCGGCTTTGTGCCAGGATTTTCAGCAGTGCAAGACTTTCCTGGGTCTGTTCGTATTCGTGAATATCCTGAATCACTATGGATTTATTAGAAGTGAAATGGTCGGGACGACTGGATTTGAACCAGCGACCCCAGCGTCCCGAACGCTGTGCTCTACCAGGCTGAGCCACGTCCCGACTTCGGGGAAATATTTATGCTATCATCTGAATATTGTCAATGGAAATGTGTGAAAAAGCTCTTAGCCATTAGCTCTTAGCTCTTAGCTGAATGTGTTATCTGTTTGATTTTTTAAGCTAAAAGCTAATTGCTAAGAGCTTGCCCGAAGGGCGTTAATTAAAAGGATTGTTCAGCATAATTGTCTCATCTCTACCGGGGCCAACAGATACTATATTAATAGGCGTTTCAATAAGCTCTTCAACTCTTTTAAGATAATTTATTGCATTTTGAGGTAGATCTTCAAATTTTTTGATACTAGAAATATCTTCCGACCATCCAGGCAGTGTTTCGTATACAGGTTTGCAGTCTGCAAGTGTTTTGAGACATGCTGGAAAATCATTTATAGGCTTTCCATTATATTCATAGCTGGTACATATGTTTAGTGCTTCCAGTCCTCCTAAAACGTCAAGTTTGGTAATGGCAATGCCTGTAAGCCCGTTAAGACGTACTGCATTTCTTAGTATTACTGTATCAAGCCATCCGCATCTTCGCTTTCTACCGGTTGTAGCACCAAATTCAGCGCCCTTCTTTTGTATCACATCACCGGTTTCATCAAAAAGCTCAGCAGGGAAGGGGCCTTCACCAACCCGTGTGGTATAAGCTTTAACAATGCCAATAACGCCCGTTATCTCCTTTGGGCCAATGCCGGTTCCACCACATGCATTTCCTGCAATTGTATTTGATGAAGTTACATATGGATATGTGCCGTGATCAATGTCAAGATGGGCGCCTTGAGCACCTTCAAACAGGACCTGTTTGCCTGCTTTTATGGCGTCATAGATAACAATAGAAATATTTGTAACATAGGGAGCAAACTTTTTAGCATAATTATTATATTGATTAATTATGCTTTCCGGATCAACTGTTTCATAGGAAAGAAAGTTTTTTAAATAGAAATTTTTTTCTTTTACTATTGATTTCACCTTTTCTTTAAAAAGCTCTCTATCTATTAATTCAATGAATCTTATCCCTCTGCGAGTTGCCTTATCTTCATAGCAAGGGCCGATTCCACGTCCGGTGGTTCCAATCTTCTTGTCGCCTTTCATCTTCTCCCGGGCATTATCAAGATGCTTGTGATAAGGCATAATTATGTGAGCTTTTTCGCTTATCTTTAAGTTATCCGGCCCCACATTTATTCCCTTGCTGATTAAGTAATCTATTTCTTCTAATAAAACAGAAGGGTCAATTACCATCCCATTGCCGATGATACAGGTTTTATTCTGTAAAATGCCGGAGGGCACCAGATGGCTGATGAACTGTTCACCGTTAACAACCATCGTGTGGCCGGCATTATTTCCTCCCTGAAAACGCACGACCATATCAGCAAATTCCGCCAGCAGATCAACGATTTTACCTTTACCTTCATCACCCCATTGAGTTCCGACTATTACAATATTTGACACAGGTTAGCTCCTTTAAATTTATAGTATAGGAATTTTTTTTTACCGCCCGCTTCGCTCAAGGCGCAGAGGTCGCAAAGGAAAAATATTATTTTTTTTCTGCTGAGAGGGCAGAAAAGAAATAGTCCCCATCGCTTTGCGATAGTTAAGAATACAATAATATCGAATATTCTCCGCAATTCGTTTGTACGCCACAAAGCTTATGATTGAGTTTATTGTTTTCCGTCTATCTCAACGGAAAACAAAAAAGAATCGATCTCTGCGTTCTGCGCGGCTCTGCGGTGAATATAGCCACTTTAAACATGCATAGCCCTCAGCCTAACCGCACAGGTTGAAAAAGTTCGCTCTAAGCGCTAAATTTATATCATTTGTAAGTCGATATTGGATTGCGTTTTGAGCGAAAAAAATCCTGAATCAAGGATTTACACTCATCTTTGCATACCCCGCCAATAATTTCCGGCTGGTGATTAAGTCTTGAATCATTTGCAAAATTATAAAGAGACCCGGCTGCTCCCCATTTGGGGTCATTTGTACCAAAAACTATCCTTGACACCCTGGCATGTATGATTGCTCCCATACACATAATACACGGCTCGACAGTAACATACAACGTCGTATTTAACAACCTGTAATTAAGAAGCCTCTTCGCTGCCATACGTAGTGCAAGTATTTCTGCATGAGCCGTGGGGTCAGAAAGCTTTATTGTGCTGTTATGTGCCAGGGAGAGCATTTCGCCTGATTCACCAACGATAATCGCACCAACTGGAACTTCATCATTCTGTCCGGCTTTTACAGCCTCATTTATGGCAAATTTCATTAATTTTGAATGATTATCATGCATAATTAGTGTCTGTCCGAAAAGTATTTTTTTTAATACCGTCAATAGTTTCAGCTTATTTGCCGATGTGAAGATTTGTGAAAAAGCTATTAGCCTTTAGCTGTCAGCTCTTAGCTGAATGTGTTATCTGTTTGATTTTTTAAGCTAAAGGCTAATTGCTAAAAGCTAACTGCTACAAATCCTGTTCATTAATATGCACAATTTATAAAGTTATCATTGACATAAAATAAAGTATATCTTAAAAACCTATCAAACTTCAATTTAATTTGCGCCCGTAGCTCAGCCCGGATAGAGTGCCGGACTACGAATCCGTAGGTCGCAGGTTCGAATCCTGCCGGGCGTACCATTGAATTCAACAGGTCATGGTCCTTAGACTGTGGCCTTTTTTATTTGGCGCAAGGTCCTTCAATCCATTCCTCATATCAAACAACTCAATAAAAACAAAAATTGAAATCAGAATGCCTTTATAGAAATTTTGACATCATTCTTTCTTTATGCGATATAATTCAAATAGTGCCTGAACAGAAACTATCCAAAGTTGTCATTTCGAGCGGAACGAAAAATCTTATGACAATAAAATTAGAAATTAGAAATTGGAAATTTGGCCTTCATGCTTTTGTACTGTTCTTCCCAATTTCCAATTTAATCTCTC
>JAUWFS010000105.1:0-11062 GCA_030606805.1 Deltaproteobacteria bacterium | reverse complement strand
TTTTTGGGCAACTGCCGATTCAACCGAATATATTGATTGGGAAGAAGCCAGGAGAACTGTTCTTCCCAACCTGAAACCTTCCCTCAAAAAAATCTCCTTGCGTTTACCTGAATTGATGCTTGAAGAACTCAAGGCGTTAGCCAATAAACGTGACATCCCATATCAATCGCTAATGAAAATGTTTTTGGCTGAGCGCATCGAACATGAGTTGAAATCGGCAAGCCGTTGACAAGGTATATCGCATCAATACGGACTGGATCAGATAACCGGTTTGAGGTTCATTTTTGATGATATGTCCGAAGAAAAGAATTTAATAAACCAGAAAAAAATATGTCTGCGATCTCCGTAAAAGACCAAAAATAAAATGAGAAACGCATAAAATCATGTGCGTCCCGCTGTACGCCCCCAGGGTCAAGCTGACCGCCAACAGTTATGCCAGCTTTTCAAAGGCCTTCCCCCGGATAAAATCTGATAGTAATCCAAAGTTGGTTGCTTTGCATGTTGGCGGCCAGCTTACCCCAAACAAACAGCATCGGTATTAGTCAAGTATCTTCACCGCTGTTCTCAAAGTTCCGGTTGTTGCTTTCTGCTATTCATGTAACAAATTGAAACACTTTAAAAATTGTGATATGAAAATAAAATCTGCATGAAAATCGTCTGATTCTTGAGTAGCACTGCTGGCAAGCTTCTTTTAGTGGCTTTCCGGACGATTTGAGTTTCGATTCTGCAAGGGTATCTTTCGTGGCTTTGACAGTTCCGTCACAGCTGAACCTTCATGCATAATTGGTTTATGGCCCAAAACCTGAAAGAACTATAAGTAGTGATGCCTATACAACCAAGAGACGATAATGTGCAACTTCTTTTTCAGTTGGGGCTTGACAGGTTGGACAACCGATTCAGCTTCGAAGAGGAGATAAGGGGGGGCAAGGGCGGTTCTATTACCTGCCTCTTATATCGCCTCTGATGGGGTTTATCGCATCCCGCTGCTTGTTCGCAACTTAATCTACTTTGTCCATTGCCTTTTGGATATCAGACGTCATGTCGCACCAAATAAAAATGCCTGACTCGTCCCGAGCCCCAAGGCCCCTGTTCCTCGCGGTAACAGGTGAGCCTGGCATGAAGTTGATTGTTAAGTTTTTTATCATCTTTGGAATTTGGGAATTTAGTTTGACCTCATTGCTTTATTCATTTTCATCTGATTCATAGTCATCTGAATAATTACGGCCATGGGGGTAAGTATTATTGGGAACATTAGGTTTAGTATAATCTGGTTCAATTACAACATGCCTGCCTGTTCTTGTATTGGTTACACCTGTTGGTCCTGCTGGAGCATAATATGTGCCATTTCGAGTATTAGTAAGACCGCCATCGCCAGTTGGAGCATAATGTGTGCCTGTTTGAGGATCAATATATCCCCCACCACCTGTTGGAACAAGAGGCGGCCCATCTGCAAAAACTCCTATCATTGGAAATAATGTAATCAAAAACACGACAATAATAATTTGTTGCAATTTTTTCATTTTGGTTCTCCTTTCACATGGCGCTATTGAAGAAAGGTAACAGAGCTCTATTTCTGAGCAGACAGATCAAAACGTCTCAATCTTAACAATACCCCCCTTTACGTTGTCGACCACCTTTTCAAAAGGAAGCTTTTTGTTTTGGGATTTTCGTAGGTTGTCAGACGCCTCTGGGACAGAGTCTAACAAGGCTTGGATGTATGAACTTTTTATAGCATAATTTACATTTTGCGGCAGCTTTCCTGTAGCTTTTAGCGTTATAAACGAATCAAGTACTGCAACCACAATTCCTTTAATATTTCCCTGCATATCCAATAGCGGACTACCAGAGTTTCCTGGTTGAACCGGAACACTAATCTGATAGAGACGAAGATCATTTTGGAATCCAGACAAGCCATTCACCGCACCCCTTGTCAATTTTTGACTATCACCTTGCATCTCAGGATTTGGATAGCCGATAGTAAAAACTGATTCTCCCAGCTTGGCGGAGCGGTCTGAGGAAAAAGCGAGAGCGGTGAATGTTCCAGATATTTTTATTAATGCGATATCATTGACGAGGTCAGACTGCACAAGGTCGGCAGTATAAGTTACATCATCGATTTTAACGTCAATGGCTTTTGCGTCCTTTATTACATGGTAACAAGTGAGGATATAACCGTTATTGGTGACGACAAACCCTGTCCCATATTTTTTTAACTTGGATTTATCAACGGGTGACCCCGGTCCTTCCATACTTGACTCAACTGAATCATCAGTTGATTTTTCGTCAATCATTGCCTCTGCTTCATCCGGGTGATCAATTTTATATTGTAACTTCTTTGATAATTTTTGGGCTTGGGTTATTTGATTTGGCTGCATTTTTTTTAATATTTTACTACGAATTTCCGCTGATTTTTTATGGCCACCTGCAGCAGCGAGGTTAAACCACGCATATGCTTTTACCAGGTCTTTCTCAACCACTTTCCCATTAGAATAAAACAGGCCTATCTGATGCTGTGCATCAGCATCACCCTGTTCTGCCGCTTTTAGATACCACACCATAGATTCTTGATAGTTTTGCGGCACACCCGTACCCTTCTCATACATTTCTCCAATGTTATTTTGTGCATAAGCATCACCCTGTTCCGCTGCCTTGAGGTACCACTTCATTGCTTCCTTATAATTTTGTTCTACGCCTTCACCACTTATATACATGTCACCAATAGCAACTTGTGCAAGAGCAGAGCCCTGTTTCGCTGCCTTGAGAAACCACTTCATCGCTTCTTTATAATTTTGTTCTACGCCCTCACCAAAATTATACATATATCCAATTTCATTTTGTGCATAAGCATCATCCAATTCCGCTGCCTTGAGAAACCACTTCATTGCTTCCTTATAATTTTGCTCGACGCCCTCGCCACTTCTATACATGATACCAATTTTATTTTGTGCATAAGCAGAGCCCTGTTCCGCTGCCTTGAGGTTCCACTTCATCGCTTCTTTATAATTTTGCTTTACGCCTTCACCTTTGTAGTACATATACCCTATTCGATTTTGTGCATAAGCATCGTCCTGTTCCGCTGCTTTGAGAAGCCACTTCATCGCTTCTTTATAATCTTGTTCTACGCCTAAACCACTTATATACATATATCCAATAACACCTTGTGCATAAGCAGAGCCCTGTTCCGCTGCCTTGAGGTACCACTTCATTGCTTCCTTATAATTTTGTTTTACGCCTTCACCACTTATATACATGTCACCAATAGCAACTTGTGCAAGAGCAGAGTCCTGTTTCGCTGCCTTGAGAAACCACTTCATCGCTTCTTTATAATTTTGTTCTACGCCCTCACCAAAATTATACATACATCCAATAGTACTTTGTACAAGAGCATCGCCATATTCCGCTGCCTTGAGAAACCACTTCATCGCTTCTTTATAATTTTGCTCTATGCCCTCGCCTTTGTAGTACATATATCCAATAGTACCTTGTGCATAAGCATCGCCCTGTTCCGCTGCTTTTAGATACCACACCATAGACTCTTGATAGTTTTGCAGCACACCCGTACCCTTCTCATACATTTCTCCAATGTTATTTTGTGCATAAGCATCACCCTGTTCCGCTGCCTTGAGGTACCATTTCATCGCTTCTTTATAATTTTGCTCTACGCCTTTACCTTTGTAGTACATATACCCTATTTGTCTTTGAGCATGAGCATCACCCTGTTCCTCTGCCTTGAGAAACCACTTCATCGCTTCCTGATAATCTTGTTCCACGCCTAAACCACTTATATACATATATCCAATAGCATATTGTGCACGAGCATAGCCTTGTTCCGCTGCTTTGAGAAGCCACTTCATCGCTTCCTGATTGTCTTCCTCTACGCCTTCACCTTTGTGATACATGGAACTAGTCCAGTATTGCGCCTCAGCATTTCCTCGTTCTGCGGCCTTAAAATACCATCTAAAAGCTGTGGCATGATCTTCCAAAACGCCCTGACCTTCATAATATTTTGATGCAAGACTTACTTGAGCTCCAACATCTCCGGTTTCGGCTTTTACTTGTAGGGCCTCTATCTCTTTTACCTCTGGAGGTCTTCTGTCACATGATGATAAAAATGGCATGATTGTTATAAAAAGAATCCCTACAAAGAGGAGTGCCCTGGAAATATTCATCTCTTCTTGCCCCCTATTCTTGAATCGTATAAGGCTTGTCTGTAATACCTGAATTTTGCACATAATTAATTAAAAAGTAGTGAAACCATCTGGGTTTCCTGTTATATAAAGGTTTCAGCAATAACCAAAACATAAAATAGGAGGTACCCAGATGGTGAAACAACAAAAAAAGAATAACAGAAAAAAATAGTCAAGTAAAGATTTTACAGCTAATAGCGCAAATGCCAGAAAAATCAATGCTTCAACGGAATATGAAACCTGCAATCAGCAGGGAGGCCGCAAAGGACACAATAGAAAAAACCGCCCTTTGATTCAAAGGGATGGTATCGTCCATGGAAGCATAAGGATATCGAATACAACAGTTGGATCTGTCAGCCCAAACGTTACAGCATCGGTACTGGTCAAGTATCTTCGCCGCTGTTCTCAAAGTTCCGGTTGTTGCTTTCTGCTATTCATGTAACAAATTGAAACGCTTTAAAAATTGTGATATGCAAATACAATCTACAAGAAAATTGTTTGATTCTTGAAGTGGCACTCAGGCAAGATATCTGAACTTCAAAACGTCTGGCGAGATAGCCTTCAAGTGGGTTATCCGGTTTTCTGTTTAATATCCAAATTGTTGAACCGCAAAAGTGAGCGCATTCCCCGCAGCTTGTCGAAGCGGAAGCGAAGATCCCGTTTATACGGGGTTGCGGGGTTATACAGTCATATGAAGATTACACGCCTCAAAGATCATACAATCCTCAAGGCAGCATCAGCCATCAGCAGGGAATACTTTGTCAGGTGCAAGCCAGACAATCCTGAACAAGATTCGTTGGCAACGAGGAGGGGAAAGTTACGCCATAGAAATATTGCTTTCCATAGGCAGCGTCGTTAACTGTATTGACCAACTGCATTTTTCCGTAGATATGTTATCAGGTTATAGGTCAAGTAGCACGCCCAACCAAATGAGCCGATATGATTACATTGTGTTTGGTATCGAGAATTATTACTTGCGCTTGACGTCAGTTTTCGACCGTTGCCTCCGGCTTGCCAATGTTATCTATCAACTGGGCCTTCCCGAGCGCCAGTGCAACAATGACTCAATAATCAAAAATTCCCACGTAAAAGGAACGCCTGTCGGCAAGACTCTAAAGGAGCTTGATAAATATACCAGGCCTTTTCGGTTTCACAGAAATACTGTTGCACATCAAGCAACCTATTCGGAGAAGGAGCTAGATCAGCTTGGTTTGTACTATTTCCTTGCTGAGGAAGACGATAGCTTTGAGCGGTACCAGTATCTGTACAAGAAGAAGACAGATGAATTCGTTGCAGATAAAAAAGTCGAGTTCAAAGAGAACGTAGCGAATATAGAAAACTTGGTGGGGGTGTATTTTGATGCTGTGATTACAGTCTTCGAAACAGGGTTGAAATCGTATGTATAACAACAGATTGAACACGGACCGGCTTTTCCGCTGGCGTTCCAAAGCTGGCCGGTTAAACTGATCTGCGGGAGGAATCGTTGATAAACTTTCTAAAAAAGATATTCTCGAAAAAGGAGGAGCAAAAAAGCAAAGCATGAAAAGGATAAACGTTATATTCAGAAACGGATACAATATTTAGAATCAATAGCCGAAACAAACGAAATCCAAGACTATGAACAGTTTGTTGAAAAATCGGAACACTTTATTACAGAATTAAAACAAATCGACTCTGCACCGGCAAGAGCCTTTCAGAAGTTAGAGGAAGCGGAGTTAGAATACACCAAAGTAAAGAAATCCGAAAAAATCGTGAATGAGTATGGACGAGCCCTTATGGAGGCATCTGATCAAAATAAGAGCTTATTAAGAAATCTTAATGTGGACTTGATGAAAAAAACTCTTCAGGAAAAAAGAGCTTATTATTATCGCCTCCTATGCAAAAAAGATATCCATTTTTTGCCCCACAGTAAAGATACTATCAGGGATGCTATTGAATTTCTCTTACAACGCTCACAGGATGAACCAGACCAATATATTAACTCACTTAAATATGGTTTGATGTCTCTCGACGACTTTATAGATTTTAGCCATATAGAATCTTAAGGCAGCTAACTCTTCGCTTTAGCCCACTGTGTATTGCGAGGATGAAAATCAAATATTTGGTTACCATTTTAAGATTCAAATACAAAAATTATGTACAAGGAAGAGACTGAAAAGAAATTTGAGGAATATCGAGCAGCTTTGGTCTTTGAGGCTCAGAGATTAGTTAGCTATATCCGCCTATACTGCCACTTGCATGAACGTATGCAAGATAGACGAAGTGAAATGAATATTGCACCAGGCTTTTTTCAAGTAACCCTTGATGCTCTCCTTACTGGAATAGTTCTTTGGGTCGATAAATTATTTAGCCGCAAATCAGAACGAGGATTTTGTAATTTTCTTTCTTTTATTGAAAACAACCATAGAATGTTTGACATTTCTGAACTTCAAAGACGGAAGAATTATCCTAACAGCCATTGGATATTAAATCGACCACCCATCACATTTGAAACTATACAAAAGAATCGACGTAAGATAGAAAAAATAGAATCTTTGCCAAGTTTCAAGCTCAGACGTGATAGATTCTATGCGCATTTTGACAAAAAATACTTCTTCAACAAAACTAAACTCACAGAAGATGGGCCTTTGAAATGGAAAGATCTGGAGCAAATTATTAACGTAATGGCAGATATCCTGGATGAGTATTCGACATCCTATGATGGACAGCATTATCCTTTAGAGCCAATTAACATCAAGGATGTAGATCACTTGTTAGACTTTCTACACAAACACTATTACAAGTAAAGCAGCTAACCATTCGCTACTTTAAGGCTGACTGGGAAAAGCTGACGCTTTCCCAGCACCTCAGCTTTTCGTTGTGCCTTTTGAAAGGAGATAAAATTCTCGCTGCAAAAGAAAAGATGATAAAAATTATTCAAGATCAACCTGAAGATAGTTCATGCGATGAAAGCCTTCGAAAATTAGCGTTTGCACGAATGATAGAACGAAGTTTAAAAGATTCTCGTGCCGGTAACATATTTTCGAATGAAGCGTCGAATCCAAACATTGTAAAAAAAATGGACAATTGAAGCGGAGCTTTGGCTAAATAATATTTATGATTTCATTGCTCAAGATAATCCCAATGCTGCTGTAAGAGTGGTTTCCCCCCAAATCATCATTCTAAAAATGAAAATACGAATCGGAATAGCAATATGAATCAAAAAAACAAAAAGCCTCCCAAATTCCTTTATAGATTTTTTTCAAATAAATGTGAAAAATATACTGAACATATTTTTAAGTGCAATGAATTATATTTCCGAAACCCTAGCAAATTTAATGATCCTTTTGATTGCAAAGCCTTGCTAACTTTAAAAAGAGATTGTGACCAGGAAGAATATGTAAAGTTTGTTAGGAATAATGCTATAGATAGTATCGGAAGAAACTTGGATAATGAGGAAAAACAATTATACAAAGAGAGTGCTATAAAAGTATTTAAAAATAGTGATAGGAATCAATTAAGCAGGAACATTAACAACACCATTAAAGAATGTTTATATAAATCAATTAATGAATTTAGAATATTATGCTTAAGCAGAAATTATAATGATATATTAATGTGGTCACACTATGCAGAAGGACACCGTGGTTTTGTCCTGCAATTTGACACAAAAGCTCTTTTAGAAAATTTTAAGCAACCCCCACAAGAAGTTGTTTATCCGCCAAACAAATCTTTTCCTTCTATAAAGGATTTTAATGAAAAAAATTGTGTGCATATGTTTTTAATAACAAAGTCAAGTCAGTGGGAATATGAAGAAGAATGGAGAATTTTAATGCACATAGAATATAAAGACAACCCTGAAGAAAAAGGCAAAGGTTATAAATTTAAAAATGGCCTAATTACAGGAATTATTCTTGGGTGTGAAATGAAAGATCCGAAAAAAGAGAAAATTTCAGAATGGATTCGTGAATATCAGCCTCAAGTAAAAATTTATGATGCTATTAAAGACGAAAATTTTTATAATATTAGAACCAATCCAGAAATTAATGAATATAAATATTTGCCAAGTCAGATTTCTTAGTGAACGCTTTCATTTATCACCAGCGACTTTTTTATAAAATTGGCTGCACATAGGGATAGAGACTCCCATCACTAAGCGCCCCTCCCACAGCACCGGACATACGGATCGCATATCCGGCGGTTCGGCTGATCAAAAAAGGCACAGATAAAACAACATCCGCCCTGCCGGGCCTAAAAAAAAGCCGGCCGTTACCGACATTTCAGCGACTGCTGCATGATGCCGATAAGAACATGCTCTTGATAGCCACGACCATTTACCCGTACCATTCGATCCGGGCACCGTTCGGGCCTTTGCCGGGGTGAGTCCTCCGCGTACTATTCCAACGCAGCTCGTTTCCTCCGGTTACTATGCCCTCTGCTGACTTCTGCCACGCGATGGTCTCCCCTTACGGTTCGCTCAGTCCTTCTGGACACGCAACAAATCTCCCGGGGTAAAACACACGTCTTTCAGCACGTAAGCGCCGAGTATACGGGCACTGCTTATAATGGATAGAGGACTTAACCTTGTGTTGCAGGCTGGTCCCGCAAATGCACGCCTGACTCGATTTCTGTGTCACCCCGTGCTTTTGTGTTACTCCGCCTCAGCGGAGCCACTGCCTTCCGAAGCACCGTCACCGGATACCTAAGTTGTGATAACACTATGCCCTTCGCCTCCATCTGGCTGGGCTTGGGACTTGCCTTGACTTCCATAATTGGAAATTGTAGGCTCACCCTTAAGAACGTGTGCCGTGCCCGGCACACAACAAAAACATTAACTACCCGCCTTCGGCGCCGGACGCTCGTACCTTGCGCCGGTTATGTTGGTTAACTGTTCAAGAATAGATATAAAACATGAAGATAAAACCTTATAAGCCACCTTCTGATTGGACTGATGATGACCTTACATACTTCATTCAGTTAGCAACAAACAACATTATTGCCACTTTTCATAACAAGAAAAAGGATTTTGAGATCATAAAAAACATTGATAAGTTTTTCCAAACTATTATCGACCATCTTTTGAATGCCCCGGATTTTTTAGCCGCAATGCTACTTCTTAGGACTCATTCAGCCTACCGTGGTGCATGCCGCCTTTCACTCAGTGGTCAAGTTCCCGAAACTTTCGTTCTTTTAAGAAGCTGCATAGAGAATGCTCTTTACGCTTTACACATTAACCAAAATCCAGAGGCTGGTGAAAAATGGCTAAAACGCCATGATGATAAAGAATCCTTAAAAGTTGCAAAGAACGAATTCAAGTATGTAAATGTTATCAAAACATTGGACTCTGTTAACCCTTCAATATGTCAGACAGTGCGAATACTTTACGAACGGTCTATAGATTTTGGTGCTCACCCAAATGAACGATCAATTACATCTTCTATGAAAATAATTGAAAAAGGTGAAAGAACCGAGTTCAAACAACTATATCTAACGG
Source organism: Deltaproteobacteria bacterium (assembly GCA_030606805.1). GTDB lineage: Bacteria > Desulfobacterota > Desulfobacteria > Desulfobacterales > ETH-SRB1 > B13-G4. Next base: position 1,402 of record JAUWFS010000105.1, on the reverse strand, counting down.
GTGATACTGAGCAATTATCTCATGGTCTCAAATCCACATCACAAGCTGGATTATGCGCACTTTACATATTAAGGCATGTCTTTAAGGAGCGTTTTGATATTCTTGGAATAACACAAAAAATGGATAACTATCGCTCAACGCTTTAAAAACAGCCAACAACACGCTGATGTGGGACGGCTCGCACCTCGCTGCCCCACGGCTCCGGTTATGTGGTTTTCTCACCAATCAAACGACTTTGAGTCCACATAACGCTAAGGATTCAAAACCTAAACAATATTTCGATCAGGGGGCAGAAATTGGTGAACACGGAAGGATGTCATGAAAGGGAAAAAGGGTTTTACTAACTGTTTTGCTTCTTGTTGGTTTCTGGTTTCGGTGGATTAGGGCATGCGGACATGAACGATGGACTGGTGGCGTATTACCCATTCAACGGCAATGCCAATGACAAGAGCGGGAATGGTGGCCTGCGGCGAGTAAGCTTTCGCGTCAGGCTGTTTTACTTGATCGATTATCACTTTGATTAGAAAAATCATGTTGTAGGAAAAGGTGTGTGATAACTTAAATAATCAACAAATTTGTAAGGAGGGTGTACAATGAAGAAAATGATTTCATTATTGGTCGCGTTAGGTGTGTTGATTATATGTGTTGGCATGGCTCAGGCTGGTTCTGACAGGGCGTTATGCAAACAAGCAATAATGTCATTCACAGAGGCACACGGGATGCAATCGGACGACAATTATAACGTCGTGCAGCTTACTGAAGAACAGGAAAGAGAGATGAGAGGCTTGATCCGCAGGGGAGTCGCAAGTGCGAACAAGGTAGCTGACACCTTTTTAGATGCAATTCATCATCAGCTCAGATTTGAGTTCCGCAATCACCTGGTTAGAGGGTGGGAACTGTATCTGGATGGTTTAGAGACTGAAAGCCCAGCCAAGCAGATAGCTGGTATTGAGCGCGTACAAAAGTGGGAAGCTTTCAAAGCATCTCGCGTTGACTTACTGTACAAGTCAATTATCGAATAAGGTCGTTTTTTTCTATAACGAAATGGCGTGAGCCCTTGACGCGGGGCGAATTCAATAATTCAAGGACGAAAAAAAAAAGGGGGGGGGGTTGAATTTAGGCGTTTCTTTTTTCATTTGTTTGTGGCAATGAAGTCATATACCACGTCAAGCCAGAATAGATGCGCCGGGTGCCTTGCAAAGGTCTCGTTATATTAGCCCACATAGGAACCTGTCCGCAGAAACAATACGAATCCCGTTTATAAGCCGGTCCACACCGGACTTTTTTACTACCTGGTAGCAATATGGAATGTTGAGCTTTTCCCTGTAATAATGAAGATGCGGTGAAACACTCGTGTCACTGATCTTGACTTCAACCGCAAACCATGGTTTGTTATCAACAG
>JAUWFS010000098.1:0-11757 GCA_030606805.1 Deltaproteobacteria bacterium | reverse complement strand
GCGCCACGGGAGATCGAATTCCAGGACAATTTACCCAAGAACAAGGCTGGCAAGATAATGCGCCGACTGCTCAAAGCCCGCGAGTTGGGATTGCCCGAAGGCGACACGTCGACATTGGAAACGAACGACCGATGATATTTTCAAGAAACTAGAATTTCTGCAAATTATACAACTCCAAATTCTTCATACAAAGGCAAAACTATTTTCTTACCTAAGTTGAGCGATTTTTTTGCGAAGATATGTGCTGAGATCTTGATGCATAAGGATTTGCAAAAACCGCAGGCATACCCGTGGATATGTCGAGGATTTTTGCGAAGCCTTTATGCGCAAGAGATCGGCGCAGATCGAGTAAAAAATCGCTCAATTTAGGTGTAAGGTGGTAATTGGACGAGCTTGAGTAATAAAAAAGCGTTCTCCATCAAAAGCCCACTCGATATCCATTGGTTTTTGATAGACTTTCTCAACATGTAAACATATTTTTGCTAATTCGATAATCTGCTCATTCGTTAATTTCTGTTTGTCTTGAAGATTTTTTACAACTTTTCTGGTCTTACTTTTATTTCCATAACGAACAATTTTTTCTTTTTGGGTTTGAACATTTTTTTGTAAAATACTAAGATTATCTTTTTTGAGAATGTAGTCGTCTGGTGTGATTTGCCCGGAAACGATAGCTTCGCCAAGACCATATCCCGCTTCAATAACCATTTCAGATGTATCTTTATTGATAGGATTAGCCGTAAAAGTAATCCCTGATATTTGAGAATCAATCATTTTTTGTACTACAACGGCTACGCTCACATTTGATTGATCGATGTTATTATTTTTTTGGTAAAAAAGAGCTCGTGGAGAAAAAAGAGATCCCCAGCATTGTTTTACCATGTCGGGTATATTATCAGGGGTAATATTCAAAAAAGTATCGAGTTGTCCGGCAAAGCTATTTTCGCTTCCATCTTCGGCTGTGGCAGAAGAACGAACTGCGTAAAAATCAGAAGGAAAAAGTTGTAATTTTTCCAAAAGTTCTTTTTGGTATTTTCCAATAAAAATTTGATTCTCAATAAGAGTGCGAATCTTATGAGAAGTCGTATCAAAATCTTCTTTATTGTTTATCAAAGATTGCAAGGTCTTGACTAAATTATTTTTTGACAAAAAATCATCAAAAACAAGAGTAGTGACCACTATTCCAGGAGGCACAGGAATTCCGGAATTTGTCATTTCTCCCAAAGAGGCTCCTTTTCCTCCTGCAATATCGGTATCGAAAATATCAATGTCTTCAAAAGAGACAATAGCAATATTTTTTTTCATCTTTTTTTCTTGTGGTTTTTCTTTTGCACAAAGTATCACTTCCCCTTTGTCAGCATTGACCATAACTTTATCGCCATCTCGAAATACTTTTGTCGCATTTTTTGTTCCGATGACACAGGGTTTTTGCATCTCTCGACTCACGATAGCAGCATGGCACAAAATACCGCCCTCATCAGTAACAAAAGCACTGGCTTTTTCCAATCCCGCCACCAAATCAGCATTCGTCATTTTGGTAACCAAAATATCACCTTTTTTGACTTTTTTCAGATCATTGGCGGTAAACACTATTTTTACTGTTCCATCTGCACTCCCTCTAAAAGCTGTTTGCCCTGTAACTTTTTTTATATTTGTATCAAAATCATCAGCACTATTTTTTTTTAAAAATTGTACAATTTCAGCGTGGAGATTTCCAGTTACAATAAAATTTTCTTTGTTGCTTCCAAAACTGGTAAATCCTTTTTTTCGTTCTTCAATAATATTTAGTAAATCTTGAGCACTGTTTTTGAGAAGTGCTTCTAAAATTTCATTGGATAAAAGCCAAATAGTGTCTGTGTAATCAGAAAGTCCGATTCTATTGGAAATTTCTCGAAATAAATTATTCACCAAAAAATAGGCAAGGTTCATCATTTCAAAGCGATGTGCTCGCATAAAGATAAATTGCTGTGTGAGTTCTGCTTTGCGAATCAGAACGGCTTCTTTTTGGTATAGCTTTTGAATATTTTGCCATTCTTTTTGATTTTTCCGAAAATTATTTATTTTTTGTTTTAAAATATCGGCAAAATTTTCTTCATACATTTCCTGCAAACGATTTACATAATCTGACTTCAAAAAAGGAGTTCCTAAAAAGCTATATACCTTCATCCAACTATATACTTGTTGATGTTTTTCTAAAAGTTCAGCAATACCGGAATCATTTAAAGCTTTTTGAAAATTTACACGAGAGACTTTTTGCATTTTTTCTCCAATTTTATAGAGATCATTTGATTCTTTTGTTGGGCTTGTCTCCTCTAAACAGCGAGTCAAAATGGCTAAATGCTTATCAAAATCTTCGGGAGAAAATGAATATTTAGGAAATATTTTTTTGAGTTCATCACGGACAAGTGTTTCTAAGACATCCCCTAAATAGTCAAACGTCATTAAGAATGGCATTAATTCAATAAAGTTTTTGGAGAAAGACGTAAAATTTTTTGCCAGTTCTTGATGAGAAATTTTTGTAATGTTTGTTTTTTGTATTCCATATGCTACCTCTAATAAATTTTGAGCAGCTTCTGTGCAAAGATCGATATGTTTTTGCAAAAAATTTAAATCTTTTTTTGTTTCTTTACTGAGGAAAATAATGATTTTTTTTCGTTCATTTTCTGAAACATAAGAATTTCGTCCATTGACAGTAAGAATAGTTGGATTATTGGGTTTTGATGAAGTAGAAAAAGTATCAAAGAGGCTTTTGCAAACACCTTCATTTTGCCAAGCAATAAAAAGTGGGCAAATTCTCCATTTCCCCTCTAAATGCCATTTTTGGGATGTGATGATTTTTGTTTTCATTTTTGTTTGGTTAAAAATTACCTCTGATTAAGTCAATCAAAGCGTGACGCTTGGACAAATCACTCCCCATCATGATTTCTCTTGTTCCAGGCGCGTCAAAAAAGGCGCATATTCTTATTTCTTCCATAGCTCGATTCTGATGGTGTTTTTTATGCCATTGTTCGCTGAAAGGCGGTTTATTGCATAACCTCAGCGATATTTATATCAGTTTTTAATAGTTGATTAACTACAGTCTGAATATCGATATTTTTCTTTTTGGCAATTTTTTCAACAAATTCGAGAACGTCATCATCTAAGTACACCGGAAGATTCAGTTTGATATTATTACGAAAAAATTTACCTCTTTCACCTTTAGAAAAATCATATTCCTCTTTCATTCTTTCAATCCTTATATTGCTTGGTTTCTTTTTTATTAGCTTTTCGACTTGAAAAAACTCTAATGGCAACATTGCTTTCATCTTCTTTTTGAAATGTATGGCAGACAACGACCAGCCTTCCTGCATTTGATAAGCCTATCGTTATCCATCTATCTTCATTTGAACTATGTTCATCGTCAAAGATTGACAAAGCCTGCGGGTCTCTGAAAACAGTTGCCGCTTCCTCAAAACTTAAACCATGTTTGACTTGATTTGATCTCGCTTTATTTGGATCCCATTCAAAATTATAGTTAATCATTTTGTATCTTTCAAAACATATGTTTGAGTTTTTATCAGCGAACGACCTGATAACCTGCCGCAAAGTGTGTGGTACATACTCACGGACACTGCTGGATTTGGAGCGTAGCAATAAACGTCGTAAAACCGCCAAGTTTTGCGGTCTGGTTAATTAGATGGTTGTGTGCCGGGCACGGCAAGTATTCTTAAGGGTGAGCATATACTATAATTGAGGCATATTGCAAGTCCCTGATCCAGCCAGATGGAGGCGAAGGGTGTAGCGGTATGGCGACTGTATATCGGTAACGGTATATAGAGAGGAAGCTGTCCTGCCGAGGCAGGATGCTGCGAACGCACGGGGCGAGGAGTCAGCAGATGGCATATTAGTCAGAGGAAACGAGCCCCGCTGGAGCGGGGAGGACTCACCCCGGCGAAGGCCCGAACGGTGCCCATCCGAATGGTGTGGGAGGGGCGCTCAGCGATGGGTGTCCCTATCCCTATATGAGTTCTTTTTTTCTTCCTCCATTTGTTCTATGAAGGCCATTTCATCTACTTCTTCTTTATCTCTATCTTTGGCGGTGTATACATCGGCATGGATCTTCTTGAACCCACTAACCACATGAGAAAACTCTTTCTGGATTGCCTCTATGCTTTTTGCTATAGCATATAGGTTTGGCTTGCCGAGTTGGTTCATTCCTTTTCGTTCGGATATATCAATTGTTATTTGATCTTTATATTTCTTTCCTGTGACGCTTTCATATTCTACATCATAGATAAGAACTGACGCGATTTTTGCGTCGAAATTTTTGGTCATTTGTGTATATCCAGAATGAAGCTCATGGCCTGGGCCAAAGTACTTCAAACCAACCCTCAAAAAATTAGTTTTATTAAACTCTTCAAGGAGCTTCTCGGCTGCTTCACCGCCGGATGTTATATGAGAAGTGAATCTAATATTTTTTGCAGGACCGAGCCCTATATTGCGTACGTGCAACCGAACGATATTGATGGCAAAATCTAAAGATTTAAGGGTTATTTCGATTCTTGGTTCTGTCTGTACTTCACGCATTCTTTTGGTCTCTGAAACCAAACTCCATGTCAGTATTGCATAAGCTAATGTTGAGATTGTTACAACTGCTGTAAAGACAACTGTGAGCGCCCCTGAATTGCTGTTTAGATAGGCTATGGCTTCTGACAGCATTGGTAATTTCCTCTACTCCTAATAACAATGATTAGTGGGAAAAAACGCGCAATATCATGGAACGAAATCGCGCATTACGTGTGCACCTTATTGTATAGTTTACAATTTGTTGTAGCTCGCCAACTACGAATATTGAAATCGAAAAAGCGAGCTGTTTTTTTCAATTTTGCTGATATATCCAATATACGAGAAAAAACGCCTGATCTTCCTGATATCAGAGATATTTTTGAGAAAAAAGAGTCGATCTTAAAAGTAAATATTCGGATTTCAATTTAAGGCTGCATTATAAATTGTCATAACTTCTAACACAACAACTACCTGAAATCAAGGGTAAATTATGGGTAATCCGCCGGTAAAACTTTCACCCAGACCCAGAATCGCTCAATTTAGGTTCAAGTTTGCTTTTCCGCAAAAAACTTGCCATTGATATTATTATGTAAGTAATGTTAAAGTTGATTATTAGATATTAAATGGTTCCATCAATTGTACGCTGATGCATAGAAAAATATACGGAAGAAGTCAGCATGCCGCAAAGACGTATGGTAGCGGGAAAAGAAATATTGTGCTTTAACATCGGGATAGATCGAGGACCCATAGTAAGGCAGGCGTGAATTGACTCGAAAAGTGTACCGTCTAACAAAGAAGCCGGGACTTGCATATGAAAAGCGAAAAACAGCCAACCGTGAACCGTGAACTGTGAACCGTAAACTGTTATTTATATGTCTGAAAATACTCGTGTAACAAAAGCCGCAGGCGTCGTCGGTGCATCAACTTTATTAAGCCGTATCTTCGGCTTCATAAGAGATGTTGTAATAGCCTGGTTTTTTGGGGCAGGACTAAGCTCGGATGCCTTTTTTGTGGCTTTCAGAATTCCAAATCTATTAAGAAGACTTTTTGCTGAGGGTTCTCTGAGCATTGCATTTCTTCCTGTCTTTACTGAATGCCTTACAAATCAAGGTAAGAATGAAGCCTTTAAATTAGCAAGGTCTGCAATAAGGCTTCTTTCCGTAATACTGGTTATTACCGTCATTATCGGTATTTTTTTATCTCCGATAATAATACGTATAATAGCTCCGGGTTTCACTGTCTCACCTGAAAAATTTTCACTTACAGTTACTTTGACCCGTATTATGTTTCCGTATATTTTCTTTATTGGCCTTGTCGCTATTTGTATGAGTGTTCTTAATGCGTTAGGCCATTTTGCCGCACCGGCTCTTGCTCCTGTGTTTTTGAATTTTGCCATGATATGTGCTGTTCTTTTTATATCTCCTCACATGGCTGAACCGGTAACAGGCCTTGCCATTGGGGTTCTGATAGGTGGTTTTTTACAACTGGCGTTTCAGCTCCCATTTCTTATAAAAAAAGGTTTTTATTTCTGGGAAAAAACTAAAACCTATCATCCCATGATGAAAAAAGTGGGCTTGCTGATGCTTCCTACTGTATTTGGTGCAGCAGTTTATCAGATTAACATATTAATCGGGACTCTTCTGGCTTCTTTACTGCCCGAAGGAAGCGTTTCGTATCTTTACTATGCTGACAGGCTGGTTCAGTTTCCTTTAGGAATTTTTGCCATAGCAACAGCAACAGCCGTACTACCGAGCCTTTCAAGGCAGGCATCTGCTCAGGATTACGATTCTCTCAGAGACACCTTTGCCTATGCCATGAGATTGATTTTTTTTATTACAATCCCTTCTATGGTAGGACTTATAGTTCTAAGAGAGCCTATAGTTGAGCTGCTTTTTAAAAGAGGGGCTTTTGATGCTGAAACCACAAGATTGACGGCATCGGCGCTTTTATATTATGGTATTGGTCTGTGGGCATTTTCGGCTGTACGGATAGTTGTTTCAACATTTTATGCTCTTCAGGATACTAAAACGCCGGTAAAGATGGCTGCAATATCTGTTGTCGCAAACATAATATTCAGTATTATTCTTATGCAGTATCTGGGCTACAGAGGGCTTGCGCTTGCAACTTCGCTGGCTTCCATGCTTAATTTTTGGCTCCTTGCCCGTGCATTAAAGGTCAAGCTTGGCTTGTTGGGGTGGAAAAGTATTACTGAATCCGCCTGCAAAACAATGGCAGGTTCCTTTATAATGGGGGCAGTTGTCTGGGCAATTGCACTATTAATTATACCATCAGAGGACAAAACTTTAATCAGCCTTTTTTTCGGACTCATGGGCAGCATATTTACCGGCCTTGTCTTTTATGGTTTTTTTTCTTTTTTTATCAGGAGTCCGGAGCTTGAACAAGTCTTGAGTATTGTTAAAAAGAGTATGAGCATAAAGTGAGACCTTTGCAAAACGCCCCCTTCTGCCCAATTTCGGTGTCAGGCTCAAATTTTAAGCCTCGAAATACTCAATGTATTCCTGCATTTAAACCTGATTTAAAATTTGGTCGCCTTTCTTGAACTTGAACAAAATTGAACATTTTTCAAAGGTCTCAAAGTGAGTTCAAAGCAAAAAATTCTACTGTCTTTATCAATACTGATTATATTTTCTTTGCTTTTATTTATTATTTTCGATGATAATGGACTGGTTGATCTTGACCTGTTAGAAAGAGAAAGAGACGCGTTGATAGAAAAAAATGATAGGATTACCATGAATAATCTTTCTTTATATCGTGAAATCGATCGATTGGAACATGACTCCGGATATATTGAGGATGTGGTTAGACGAGAACTCGGCCTTATAGCTGAAGACGAGGTAATATTTAAGCTTAAGAGTGGGCATAAAGTTAAAAAATGAATAATCAAACTGAGTTTTATACAAAGACCATGGCGAATGTATATGCCAAGCAGGGTTATTTTGCAAAAGCAGTTGAGATCTATAAACACCTGTTAAAGCATGATCCTGAAAGCCGGGAGCTTAATGATTTGCTTTCCGAAGTCGAGAAAAAACTTAATGAAAAGCAAAAAAAAGATAGAGAAATCCTTGAAAGGTTATTCGGGAAATGGATTTATCTGCAACTAAGTTATAACAGCCTGCAAAAATTGAAAAAGTTTAAGCAAAACAAGGAGGTATGAATATGACAAAATCAAAGCGGATAAGAACTGCATTGGCATTTATTGGAATAATGACTGCTTTTTTTGTTCTAATTAATGGGTGCGCAGGTTTAAAATCCAGCAAAAAAGATTCAGAATCCTCAACAAAAGAACAAAAGGAAAAAGGAACCTATCCTTTATATTCTGACTTTGGAGATGTACTTGTACCCGGCGAGTTAAAAATTGAGAAGAAGTTAACTTTTATATTTGAAACTTCGGGTTTTATAACAGGCGTTAATGCCTACAAAGGCAGGATAAAGGTCGATTCCTTGATTAAATTTTTTAAAAGCAGCATGGCTAATGATAACTGGAGGATTTTAGGATCATTTAAATCGTCTCCTCTAACCATCATGCTGTTTCAGAAGGAAAACAGAAGCTGTATGATTAAAATTATCGAAAAATTAACTACTAGTCATGTTGAAATATGGGTTGCGCCGAGGATTAATGAGATTGAAACAGGGTTGCTGAAATAGCCCGCCCGAAGGGCGCTAACTATGAAACTTATAGAAAATAAAAATATTTTGCTTGGCGTTTGCGGAGGTATTGCAGCATACAAGAGTGTAGAATTATTAAGACTTCTTAAAAGACACGGCGCAAATGTCAAGGTGTTTATGACTGAAAATTCTGAGGCGTTTGTTGGTCGGCTGACTTTTGAAGCATTATCATGCCGGCCGGTCTGCTCAAGTCTTTTCGAGAAAGCTGGAAGCAGAAGCGGGCATATAGGACACATAGATTGGGCAGAGAAGGCAGACGCCCTGGTTATAGCTCCTGCAACAGCAAATATTATTGGCAAGATAGCAAATGGAATAGCAGATGATGCTCTTAGCACATTGCTACTTGCAGTTACATCTCCGGTGATAATTTGTCCTTCCATGAATACAAATATGTACCGGAATAGGGCGCTTCAAAGAAATCTTGATAGATTAAGGCAGTATGGACTTTTTGTCATAGAACCGGAGTCCGGAGAACTTGCTTGCGGTACAAGCGGGCCAGGCCGTCTTCCTGAACCGGAATATATACTCGACAGGTTATTATTCCGCCTTTCACCCAAAGACCTGAAAGATAAAAATATACTTGTAACTGCCGGCCCAACTCAGGAATACATTGATCCGGTCAGGTTCCTGAGCAACCCATCCTCAGGCAAGATGGGTTATTCGATTGCAAGAGCTGCTGAGAAAAGAGGGGGCAGGGTTGTCCTTGTAACAGGCCCCACAAGTCTTTCAGACCCGTCAAATGTAACTGTAATCAGGACAGGTTCTGCAAAGGATATGGCCATTGCTGTGTTTGAACATATGCAACAAGCAGATATTATTATAAAAGCAGCAGCGGTTTCAGATTACAGACCAGTTGATTCTTTTCAGCAGAAAATTAAGAAGGAAAAAGATGAAATGGTTTTATCTCTGCAAAAAAATCAGGACATACTGGAAGAACTTGGCAGGAGAAAAGAGAACCGGTTACTTGTAGGATTTGCAGCAGAAACGGAAAACCTTGAAAAAAACTCAGTTAACAAGCTTGTTAGAAAAAATCTTGATATAATTGTCGGCAACCTTGTCGGCCGTCCCTCATCGGGTTTTGGCTCAGATACCAACAAGGTAACGTTTTTTTATAAAGACGGGACAACCGAGTCTTTTCCTGAAATGGAAAAAGACGAAGTTGCAAATATTCTTCTCGATCGGATTGTAACTATACTGGGCCAATGAAATGGCTGTATATACTCTTCTCTCCCAAACGGATCATATTTTTAGACAGGATAGCAGGTTAAACAAGATTTTTTTATTTCCTGTCTTTACACAAAAGAGTCAAACGTGACCTCTTAAATAATGGGTATGAAATTTTTGGGCTATTTTGTTTTTGACCAATAAAGCGTTGAACCGTGCATTCAAGAACAGTACAAAAGCATGAAGGCCAAATTTCCAATTTCAACGTTCCGTGAACGCTTACATTACATTTTTATTAATCGGCCTAAACCACTACCTCTGGTAGTGGAAAGATAAAAGGTTTTACCGTTGTAGTAATTAGTTAGACCTAAGTGCCTAAAGTGCCTAAAGTATATTAAAGTGCCTAAAGTTGTGGTATGCCTTCGGCATGCTGATTGATAACTCAAAGCTACTGGGCTTTGTAAACTCCTTTTAGCTGTTAGGGTGGCGGCATAAACGAACCTATAAAAGATGAATGAATTTTTTAACCCTGGCCAAGATTATGCAGACTAATTTTAATCACTTATAGATTTAAAATTGGCAGCGCCTTAAGCGCATTCCTTAACTTTAGGCATTTTAGGCACTTTAGCTCACTTTAGGCACTAAAAACAGGGTACCTTCCAGGACAATTAAAACAAGCCACCACCTCTGGTGGTGGTAATTTGACTGTTAGCATTTTTTATGTGTGATATTTAAACGGAAAATCATACAATTACTTGTTATGCCGTCAAAACTAATCAGTGAAAAGCTAAAAAAGTACTATTATTTTAAATAGATTATTGCTTCAGGAGGTATTATATGTCTGCCAAGTTAGAAAAATTAGAACATGAGGCACTCAGCCTTTCTCGACAACAGCGTGCATTTTTGGCCGACCGATTACTTAGCTCTCTTGACGGAGATGTCCTAAATGACGTAGATACTGCGTGGATAGTAGAGGCTGAGTACCGCTATAAGGAGTACAAGGAAGGTAAACGACAAGGTATTGCAGCACAGGATGTATTTGCCGAAGCAGATCGGATGCTGAAATGACCTCGGTAATTTTTGATCCCGATGCCCGGGCCGAATTTTTATCAACTGTTCAGTATTACGAGAATTGTCAAGCCGGATTAGGTCGTCGTTTTCGCCTTGTTGTCGAATCTGCTGTTCAAGATATTACGGAAAGTTCCTTCCTTTACCGTGTTCTACATGCACCTTTCAGGCGGTGTCTTTTGCAAAAATTTCCATATGCGATCATCTATTCTATCGAGCCAGACCATATTCACATCATTGCTGTCGCACATACTAAGCGTAAACCAGGATATTGGCTGATCCGATCCAAAGACACTCAGCGGAATGCTCTGGAATAATGAAGGGGCGGCGAACAAAACGGCTTCAGGGGCTCATTATTTTATAAGTTGCCAGAGGTATAGAACGTAAAAAGATATTTACTGATGGTGTCGATAGGGATAATTTTTTAAATCGACTTGGAAAACTTTGAGCGCACATATCATCTTAAATCAAATGGATTTAACTTTGAAATGTACTGAGCAGTTATTGGCCGTCGGGAAATATAAAAAGACGGTTGCGGCTCACTAATGTGCCGAAAGCCCTTTGAGGCTTGAAGAAAGGTATTCCTGCAGAAATTTAATTGCTTGACAATAAACGGCCATGTGGCTATATTAACAAGTAATGTGGCAGTTTAATTAACTTAAGGGACTTGGAAATAAAGAATATACCAAGATTGTGCAGGATTTTTGTTCATCTTCAAGGCGTGGCTGAAAGCGCATAGCGAGCTATGTAACTGAAGCCGCAACGCCGAAGGTGGGCAAAAAGACAAGCAAGATGGTATATTATTTATTTCCAATTCCCTAAGCCTGGGAGATTAAAATGTATGGGCAATCAATAGGTATTCAAACAGAAAATGTAAAAGGCCTGATTTTGCTTCTTAAGCAGGGACTGCCGGTTTCGACTTTCAGCCGGTTGAGTACGATACTGGGCGTGCCTGAAAAGAGTCTGGCAACCGCTGTGAATATTCCTCAACGGACGTTGACCCGCAGGAAAAAAGAGGGTCGTCTGAAAACAGATGAATCAGAACGTGTGTTGCGCCTTGCCAGCCTGTACGAAAGAGCAATTGAAGTATATGGCAACGAGGATTTGGCACGTCAATGGTTTCATTTACCGGTAAAAGGTCTGGGTGGTAAAACTCCTCTTGAGTTTGCCGATACAGAGCCGGGGGCCAGAGAAGTTGAGGATATGCTGGGCCGGATTGAAGACGGAGTAGTTTATTAATGTTAACGGCCTGGCGATTGGTGCACAAACGCAAAGTCGATGAGGCTTTTACCGGTA
>JAUWFS010000100.1:0-11606 GCA_030606805.1 Deltaproteobacteria bacterium | reverse complement strand
ATTTAAATTCACGTTCAGATGGGCGGACATTACCGCTTCCGCAAAATGCATCATCTTGAAATTTCTTTTTATCTCTTATCCATTTTGATACAGTTCCATGGCCGATTCCAAGGTCTCGTTCCACCTGGATGCAGGTAAGGCCGTCTTCTTTTACAAGGCGGATGGCTTCCTCTTTAAATTCTTTTGAATAGGTTTTTCTTTTTTCCATTGCTTGACACCTCCTGATACTATAAATTAAATTAGCTATTCAAGGTGTCAACATATTTAGGACAATTCACTGCTTGATCGATTTAAAAAGACACTAAAGCTTATCGGAGGATCCCGTTTCCCTGAGTCTGCTTTATTGAAAGTTAACAAGAGCCTGGTTAGAGAAGGAAAAAAGCTCCGATACCCTAAAAAGCTCAGGATCAAGATGTTTAAAACAATTATAGATGCAATAAAAAAACATAGAAGTAGTATAGATATTTCTTTGTGCAAGGAGCAGCATGAAATATGGAAGGCGCTCGGTTTAGGGATGAAAGGGCTATCATGCAACTGCGTTAAGTAGATGGCGAGGTGTGGATACCCAAATTTCGTGCAATAGTGAAAACAGATGATGAGGGAAAAGACAATATTCAATCAAGATAATATCATTAAGGGTCAAAGGCAGACCCCTTTTTTTTGTATTCTAAAAAATACTTTCAATATCTCCGGGTCGAATATTTTTCCGGACAACATCTCCATTTCCGCTAATGCTTCTTCCAGAGGCCATGCCTTTTTATAAGGCCGCTCATGGGTCAAGGCATCAAAGACATCAGCTACAGTTACAATTCTGGCGGGCAAAGGAATTAAATCCCATTTTAATCCATCAGGGTATCCATTTCCGTCCCAACGTTCGTGATGACTTCTGGCAATTTCACGCGCGGTTTGGTAAAATGGCTTATCGCCCAGAATTTTCCACCCTGCAATACAATGCGTTTGCATTACTACCCATTCTTCAACTGTCAATGGACCTGGTTTTTGCAAAATACTATCAGGGATGTGGATTTTGCCTACGTCATGCATGATGCTAAAAAATGCGATTCGCTCTGATTCCTTAGAGGACTTGCCCAGAGCTGCGCATATATCGCGAGTGCTCCGCTGAATTCTATAAATATGCTCTCCGGTATCGTCATCTTTTGCCTCTGCTGCCAGGGCGAGCATTACAACGCCTTCTCGTACGGCCTCTTCAAGTTCTAAAGTTCGTTCATGAACCAGATTTTCAAGATTTTCATTGACGATGTTTAGTTGTTTATTCTGTTCTTCGGTTAATTTTTGAAGTCGTTTATTCTCTTGGACTAAATTATAATGTTGAAAAGCTCCTTCAATTGTCCCGCTTAGGGCCTCAGGTGACCAGGGCTTGGTTAAATATCCGAAAACCTGCGAACGGTTGATACCGTCCATGGCATTTTTAAGAGTGCCGTAGCCTGTAAGAAGGATTCTGACAACATCCGGTTTGATTTGCCTGGCGATTTCCAGAAAGGTGATGCCATCCATTTTAGGCATCATCAGGTCGGATAAAACCACTCCTATGTCATTCTCTTTCAAGAATTTAAGTCCCGCATCTCCTGAATTTGCCGAATAAATGAAATAGCTCTCGCGCCTGAGCTGGCGTTTAAGAGTGCTGATTGTATTCGGCTCATCATCTACTATGAGTAAAGATCGATTAAGCATTGAGGCTTTTCTCCTTCCTCCCACAATATGGACAGTTTTTCCAGCCCAATTCCAAAAGCTTGCCGCACCCTGCACAGCGCGGGTTAATTGCCGTTCCGCAAAACGGACAGAACTGGAATCGTTCTTCAAGGCTGGTCCTGCACTTCGGGCATGGGATTTCCAGTCTGTTTTGCGACCCGATAACTCTCAGTACCTCCTCACAGGTTGTAATGCCTGTTTTCACTTTATTGACAGCATCATCCAAGAGAGTCGTCATTCCAGCCATACGGGCTGCCTTCATAATTTCTTTCTCGGCCGCATCCTGATGAATTATTCTCTTGAGTTCCTTATCAATCTGAAGTACCTCAAAAATAGCGATTCTTCCTTTGTATCCGGTATGATTGCAATGCTCACATCCAGCCCCCTTTTGAGGCGTGAAGGAGAGCCTGTTTTTATCAAGCTTGAGGGCTCGCAGTACCTTTTCGGGTGGATCATCGTCAGCCCTGCATTGCGGACAGATTTTCCGAACCAGCCTTTGAGCTGCAACACCGGCCAGAGCTTCAGCGATCACATAAGGTTTAACTCCAATATCCTTCAGGCGTATAATCGAAGAAATGCTGCTGTTTGTATGCAGAGTGCTTAGAACCAGGTGGCCTGTCAGCGCTGCATGAAAAGCGACTTCAGCAGTTTCAAAGTCCCGGATCTCGCCCAGCATTATTACATTTGGGTCCTGGCGTAAAAGAGAGCGTAA
Source organism: Deltaproteobacteria bacterium (assembly GCA_030606805.1). Lineage (GTDB taxonomy): Bacteria > Desulfobacterota > Desulfobacteria > Desulfobacterales > ETH-SRB1 > B13-G4. Next base: position 9,184 of record JAUWFS010000100.1, on the reverse strand, counting down.
AATAACCGGAAACCCAAGACCGATTTTTTCCCGGATATGAACCTGTTCCGCCATGCTCATGAAATACTCTACAGGATCTTCAATTGTTGTAAAGTTCTTTGTGATGGTGGCGCCTTGCAGCAAAAGCGAGTAGAGTGTGCTGGTCTTGCCGCTGCCGGTCGGTCCAGTAACCAGGACAATTCCCTGAGGCAGATCAATAAACCCGGAGATTATTTCAAAATCCCTGTCTGAAAACCCCAGCTTTTCAATATCCATAATAGCCGCATTTCTGTCCAGTATCCTCAGCACCACCTTTTCTCCGCTAATGGTCGGAAGCGTGGAAATGCGCATATCGACCATTCTCGACGAAGTTTTCACTGTCACCCGGCCATCCTGGGGCTTTCGACGTTCGGATATATCCAGCTCGCTCATGATTTTAATCCTGCTTATAATTGCAGGACGCATTGAAAGCGGTATATGAATCTTATCGGTGAGCAGGCCGTCAATACGGTAACGGACCATAACATATTTTACTTTTGGTTCTATATGGATATCCGAGGCATTATGGCGGAGTGCGTCGGAAATGATCGCATTAACAATCCTGATGGCCGACGGCTCGTCCTTGGCGCTCAGGAGTTCATCAATATCAGACTCTTCGTCATCGTCTATGATGATTTCCAGGTTTTCGGAAGGGTCGATCAGATCAAGCTCGGTGACCGCATGCTTCAAAAGATCATTGTCATCATATAGTTCCCGGAGCTTTTCGACAATTTCTTTTTGCGTGGACAGAACAGGTTGAATCGGGAGACTGGCAATGAACTTCAGTTCATCCACCTTAACATAATCGGTGGGGTCTGCCATGGCTACAATCAATCGACCCTCTGAGCGTTTGAGTGGAACGAGCAGATTCTTTTCACATATTTCCCTGGGAATGAGAAATGCCAGCTCCTTTGGAACTGTAAACTCCTTCGGATAAACCCGGTTTATGTTCATCTCTAATTGAATTATTTTTATAATGGCTTGTTCATCTACGATTCCCATCTCAACAAGGATTTTCGGTAAAAACTTATTTGTCCTGGCCTGAATAGCTTCCGCCTTTTTAAGATCATCCTTGCGTATAATTTTTTTCCGGAGTAAAAATTGTCCAACCTGACTCCGATTGAAGTTAACATAGCGGCTTAACTGCTTGATCTCCTTTTGCTGGATATTCTTTTGTTTTTTTAAGGACTTGTTTTCCTCGATCAAATCATATTGCTCAAGCGCAAGGCTGACGGTAAGACGCAGGTCATCGTCATTCCAGGGTTTGGTGATAAATTTGTAAACAGCCCCCTCATTGACAGCCCCCATGATCGCGTTTACATCTGCATGACCGGTCAGCATAATCCTGATGGTCTGAGGATGCATGGCCTTAATCTTGCGCAACAGGTCTGATCCGGTCATTTCCGGCATTTTGTAATCGGAGATTACGACATGAACCGGCCCTTCTTCAAGAATCTTCAGAGCATCCGAACCGGAAGCCGCTGTCAGCAGGGTATAATTCTCGCGCCTGAAAATGCGGCGCATCGCACTTAAAACATTCTCCTCATCGTCAACAAACAGGATTTTATAATTCTTTTTGTAAGTTTCCGGTGCATCCTGTGTACCCTGATGATTTGATTTGTTTGCTTTCCCGATAAAAAGTGATGCTAATCCTGGCATAGCTCTCCTGAATTTCTTACCGGTATTTTAATTGTAAAAATACTGCCCCGACCTGGCTGACTTTCCACGTTGAGGGTTCCACCATGGCTTTTGATAATATCATAGGAGGTTGAAAGTCCGAGCCCCATTCCATTTCCAATATCTTTTGTTGTGAAAAATGGTTCAAAGACACAATTGAGATTTTCAGGCAGAATGCCTACGCCGGTGTCGGCTATGGATATTTCGACATACGGCTTGCTGCCTTTGACCGCCCTGGTAGTAATAGTGATGTCGCCCTGGTCTTTAATCGCATCTGCGGCATTTAATAAAAGGTTCATAAAAACCTGATTTATCTTCTCACGATAGCAGGTTGTTGCAGGAAGTTCGCTGTAATCTTTGACGATATTTGCCTTGCCTTCAAATACATTACCAAGAATATTTAATGCGCTGTCAATGCAGTCATTGATATCGGCTCTGGTTTCACCGGGCTGATCTATAGAGGCAAACTCTTTCAGGTTTGATACGATCTTTTTTATTCGATCCGCCCCTTCTTTGGATTCCGATACAATATGTGTTGTATCGCTTAATATAAAATCAAGATCAATGCGCTTTTTAACGGCATTGATCTTTTGAAATATCTGTTTGAGCTCTTTTGTTGCGGAATAATCCTTTTCAAAAGCATAAAAAGCTTTTTCAAGGGAGCTATACTCTTTGGCCAGCTCGCAGAGGTCTGAAATATACTCGCCGAGAATTCCAAGATTGCTTCTTATAAATCCGAGCGGGTTGTTGATTTCGTGGGCCACTCCTGCGGCCAGTCGTCCTGTGGCGGCCAACTTTTCCTGCTGCATCAACTGAGCCTGGGTTTCTTTTATCTTTTTGGCCTTCTTTTCCACCTCTTTTTCAAGACTTTCGGCTAACAGCCGGTATTTTCGCTCCGACTTTTCAAGTAGAGCGGCCCTTTGCCTGAGCTGAGCATACGAGTCTTCCACCACTTGCCCGTGAAGACCTGCTGTCAGTAGTCTCTTGTGCTTAGAGACTACAAGATGGTTCAAAAGCTTTATAATAAGAGAACCCAAGGGGATGATCGGATATGGCCGCCGTTTTTCACTCTTTTCATACCGGAGAAGCAGATAACCTATAGTTTCGAGTTCGTGCATTAGAGGAAAGATTGTGATTTTGTCCGGTGATGATCCAAATGTTTTAATCGTGTCAATCTGCTTTGAGCTCAATATGTTGCGAAGAGACGTTTCCTCGTCCGCGGGAAGAGATCTATTAGCGTAGTAAGGCGTGCCGTCTGGAAACAGCATAAGGAGAGAAACAGGCGCTATCTTCTCTATTTCGATACACAGTTCCTCAAGCACTGATGTTGAAACAAGTTCGGTCAACCCGTATTCACGGTCAAAATTGCTTGTCATTTGTTTTTCGTCATTTGTCATTGGATAGTTTCTCGTTGCTTGTTACTCGTTACTCGTTGCTGGTTGCTTGTTTCTCGTTCCCATGCTTCAGCGTGGGAATGCATAAGCTTCCCTCCTTTTTTTCATTTCTCGTTATTTTTTATCGAGCAACGAGTAACGAGTAACGAGTAACGAGTAACGAGCTATGATGCTATCAATTTCAAAAAATCTTGCTCTGCCACTGAATACTTTTTATTTAGCTGATAGATGGTATTCAACCTCAGATAGGTCTGTTTCAGCGCTATTTCAAAGGTCTCTTTCACGCCACGGCCACAAAGCGCCGAACCAAAGCTAATTGGAAGACCTGTGGGTTGCCAGAGCTTTAATACCTCCTCTTCGGTAATGATGTCCTTCAAGTCCCGCTTGTTGAACTGGATTACCAGAGGAAGCTTGTCGAAATCAAGGCCTACGCGTGCGGCGTTTTTTTCCAGGTTGTCAAAACTCTCAAAATTGCTCATTGCCTGATTTGTCTGAGAGTCGGCCACAAAAACCACACCGTCCGCTCTGGACAATACCTCCTTGCGCGTGGCATCATGCGCCGGCTGTCCAGGGACGGTAAAAAGTTTTATCTTGATCTTGAACCCGCTTTCCGATTTTATCAGCATTGGAAGAAGATCAAAAAAGAGAGTCCTGTCCCCCTTGGTCTCAAAAACCATAAATTCACCGCACCTAGCCGGATTCAGGATTTCATGAAGCTGCATAAGGTTGGTGGTCTTTCCGCTTAATGCAGGACCATAGTAAACAATCTTGACCACCAGTTTCTTTTCTCTTTCGTTAACTTCAGCCATAGCTCGTTACTGGTTACTCGTTACTGGTTGCTCGTTACTGGTTGCTCGTTACTGGTTGCTCGTTACTGGTTGCTCGTTATTCCTGCTCGACCATTTTCCCACTCGACCACTCGACTATTTCCCCAATCATCCAATCACCTCTCTGAAAGACAGGACAAATCCTTTGTCGCTAAACATTCCGGAAAGTGCTGTTAAATCAATGTCATAGCTTGTTCCTGATAACCGGTATCCCTTTAGTGTTATGGGTGTGCGGCACATCATCGCTTCATCAATCTTTTCTCTCATATCATTTGAAAAGTAATCAGAAAGCTTCTTCCCAATCTCAATACTCTTGCCGCTCTCTAACAAGGATTGCGCCTGTTGATTGATCGTCACAATCATTCCTCTGACGCTGACACCAATGACCGGAACAGGGAGGCATTTCAGGATGGCACGTGAAAGCTCCAGAGCATGATTCTTGATTTCAAGTTCCTTTTTTCTTTTTTGGATCGACTCTGACAGATTTTTATTTGTTCTTTTTAGCATTTCATTCTGTTCAAAAACTTTTTCATGAAGTATCTTATTGGCCCAAATAAGGTCGTATTGTTCCAGAGCCCTGGTGATTTCCAGTTTTAAATTTTGATCATTCCACGGCTTCAGAAAAAATTTATACATATTTCCCTTATTGATCAATTCGGTGATTGAATCTACTTCCGTATAGCCTGTAAGGATGATCCTGATCACATCAGGATATTTTTCTTTTACTTGTGACAGGAATTCCGTGCCGCTCATCTGTGGCATCCTCTGGTCGGAAAGCACCAACTGGACATCATTTTCTTTAAGAATCTTCAGTGCTTCTTCGCCGCTTAAAGCTGTCAACAACCTGTAGTTTTCCTTTCGGAGTAATCGTCTTATAGAATGCAGTATATTCTCCTCGTCATCCACACACAAGACTGTATGTTGGTTGTCGTTCATTCTAAATTTCCTTTATTGGTCGAGTAGTTGGCATTTTATACTATTAAACCAATACATTAATCCGATCGTCTATGAGCTTGTGTTCTCCAAGTTTTTGAATGGACTTGATTGACGATATCTTAACTTTTACACCCTTGCCAAGTAAAATCCTGCCGTCTTTTAAACGAATATCTCTCGCCAAAACCATGCCTTCTTTCACCTTTTCATAACCGATCCACAGTTCCTGCTTTTTCTTTTCTTTTTCAAATGATTTTGCTTCCCTTGCTATTTTTATCAATTTTGTTACAATATCAATATCATATTTCTGGTAAGCGCCAATCAAAATGATCTTTGATGCGATTTGTTTGATTATTCTTTCAGGCTCTTCAACATTAAAATTTTCGGTTGTGTTGCCAAAATATTCTCTTGCTTTGACAGTAATATATCTTATATCCTTCGGCCACATGTATATTATGTTGCAATAATCCGCCACAACTCTGATGATACGCGACCCCAAAGGAATTTCGTCTTCTTTCAACCCATTAGGAAAACCGCTGCCGTCAAAGTTTTCATGGTGATAAAGTACAATTTTAGCTGCTTCGTTCAATTTTTCCACAGTTTCGAGACAGATCGAAGCAATAACAGGATGCTGGCGGTACATCTTTAATTCCGCCTCGCCCATACCTTTCTCATCCTTTAATAATGTCTTTTTGGATAATCCCAACATGCCGATATCATGTGTCATGCCAGCCATTTCAATTTGATCGAGCTCTTCACTGTCCAGTCGGTATTCTTCGGCAACCTTTCTTGCGAGTTGAGCTACATGTTTCATATATTTTCCCAGCTCGGGATTTAAATTTTCAATCAATGAAGATAGCAATCGAATTGTGTCTAAAAAACTTTCTTCCAGTCTTTTGTTGGCTTTTTTTAATTCTATGGTTCTTTCACTTACCTTTTCTTCAAGATTTTTGTTTAGTTCACTTAGTTCTTTGTTTTGCGTGCTCGTAAGCTCTGAAAGCCTTCGGTTTTCCAACACCAGTTCATATTGGTCAAGTGACTGTCGAACCTGAACCAGCAGCTCATCATCATTCCACGGCTTGGTCAGATATCTGTGAATTTCTCCTTTGTTGACGGCATCAACAACAGCATCCATATCGGAATAACCGGTCAAAAGATACCTGCCCGCATCAGGAAAAATTTTCCTTGCCTTCTCAAGAAATTGAGCACCGGTCATTTCCGGCATACGTTGATCCGAGATAATCAGTGAAACAGGCTCCTCTAACGTGTTAAGCAGATCGAGACCTTCCTTTCCGCTGGAAGCTGTGAAAATTTTGTAATCTTCCTTGCGAAAAATCCGTTTAAGCGATTCTGTAATAGAAACCTCGTCATCTACAAGCAAAATTGAATGGTTATACTTGAGTGTCACTAAAGACCCTCCTTCTAAAGTTATTGAAGATTGACTATTGAAGATTGAAGGAATTCTGTTAATTTTTAAAAAGAAACAGAGCGAAGCGATTCCACAAATCTTCAATCTTCAATAGTCAATCCAACAGGTATCCTTATCGTAAAAGTGGTTCCCTTACCTATTTCACTCTGCACCTCAATGGTCCCTTTGTGCTTTTTGATAATGTTGTAAGCAACATTCATGCCCAAACCTGTTCCCTTTCCTATCTCCTTGGTGGTAAAAAACGGATCGAATATTTTTGACAGGTTCTCTTTTGGAATTCCCGCGCCGGTATCGCTTATCTTAATCTCAACGCTGTCATCAATCTTCCGGGTTGAAATTCTGATCTCACCCTCCTTTTCTATGGCCTGGGCTGCGTTCACTAAAATATTTACAAAGACCTGATTGAGCTGCTGCGAATAACACTTCACCTGGGGCAGGTCCCCGTATTCTTTTACGACCCTGGTCTTGTACTTCAACTCATTCCAGACCACATTCAAGGTTGATTCCATGTTCTTGTTTATATCTGCATAATTGAGCTTATGTTCACCCGGATGGGCAAAATCCTTCAGGTCGATCACGATCTTTTTTATACGGTCGGTTCCTTCCTGAGACTCCTTTATCAGGTTCGATATGTCGCTTAAGATAAAATCGATGTCGACTTCCTTTTCAAGTTCGGCAATATGGGACAACTGCTCTGAGATGGAGGATCGACCCTCATTGGCAGACGTGGCTGCTCCGGTCTTTAGATCTGAAACAATGGCTCTGTATTGCTCAATCAACGATTTGATATCTGTATCATAGTCGGCAAGGACATTCAGGTTGCTGCTGATAAATCCGGTTGGATTATTAATCTCGTGAGCCACACCTGCGGCGAGCTGTCCGATGGAGGCCATCTTTTCTGTTTGTACAAACTGTGACTGCATATTTTTAAGACTGCTCAAGGTTTCATTTAATTTTTTTGTTCTTTTTTCAACTGTCTCCTCAAGATTAATATTATAGTTCATAAGTTCCGCTTCTGCTTTCTTTAGTTCTTTTTCTGCTATTTTTCGTTCTTTAACTTCTAATAGAGCTCTATCACGCATTTCCTTATATTTTTTAATTTGGTATGAAAGATCTGTAATATCTTCTACAACAAACAAACCAAAATAGTCCGTATCGCTCAATGTGGGCACTGCAATGACCGTTGTGTGCTGTATACGCATCAGGCCATCCGGCAGATATGATGGAATTATATATTTATGAAGCTGGGAAGAAAAAATTGCCGGTGGACCGCCATTGAATATTTCTTGTATGCGACTTATAAACAAAGTTTTATTTAAATGAGGAAAACTATCAAATATGTTTGATCCAATAATTTTATCTCTTGAAATGTTTGACCATTCTTCTAACATACCATTCCAAAATAAAACAACAAAGTCCTTCTTTAAAACAAATATGCCCACCGGAAGATTATCAAGATGGCTAAATTTATTATTTAATGATTCTGTTACAATCATGACTACTTACCAATATCCATACAAAACGTATTTATAGAATTTGACAATTTATCAAAAGAAGCCATATCAAAAAATAAAATGATGTCTCCTTCAACCTGATGTTCATAAAGTATAAAACGAGTTCTGGCTAAAACTACTGCTTTATTTTTATTATTTTCATTTAACGATATTAATTGTTTTATTGTGTTTTCTGCATAAGAAGGAATTGAATAGTTAATGCGGAATTTTAGTACATTTCCGATAGACCCCATAATGCCGTTTATCATTATGTTGCCTACCTCTTTGAGTGTTCCTGCTCTCACTGAATCAAGATCTAAAGATCCTACTTTCTCACCGGTAAGCACAGCTACAAGATTTGAAGCACTAACAGTAGGAAATATTAATGCCGCTGTTCCGGAAAAACCTTCTTTAAAGTTAAGTTTTACCGTTGAAAGATTTTCGCTTCCTAATTCTTCCAATTCAGATACCAGATTAGAAAGCATTAAAACCCTTACAAATGGAACTTTCAAATGAACACGGATATTCACCATCTGATTCAGCATTCCCGCAGCTCTTCCAACACCTATGTTTATCAACTCCTTCAATGCATCAATTTGTTCTGGTGTCATGTTCATTAATGGCCTCCTGTTTTTTTCCGATGGCAATATTTATGGCACCAATCATTTCTTCATTTAAAATCGGCTTGTTAAGAAAAGCTACCGCGCCGAGTTCCAAACATTCTTCTCGAACAACATCCTGGATGTCTGCGGTTAAAATAATAACCGGTATCTTCGATTTATTTTTGCTCAATACCTTTAGTACTTCTATTCCTCCCATCTCAGGCATGATTAGGTCCAATATAATACAATCAGGAGCATGATCTTCTACCATTTTCAGGGCTTCATTGCCATTTTTTGCTTCTATTGTTTCATAACCTTTCGCCCCTAATATTTTGCGTACTCCTTTACGAATAATAGCTGAATCATCAACAACTAAAAATAAAGCCATTTTATTCCTCCTGTCATATCATTAATTATAAAAAAATTTATAGGTTGTATGCTAAGGGTTCGCTCAAAAATCTAATCAATCGGAATCTGTATCGTAAACGTAGTTCCCTTACCTATTTCACTCTGCACCTCGATGGTCCCTTTATGCTTTTTGATGATGTTGAAAGCAACATTCATGCCCAAACCTGTTCCCTTTCCCACTTCCTTGGTGGTAAAAAACGGATCGAATATTTTTGACAGGTTTTCTTTTGGAATTCCCGCGCCGGTATCGCCTATCTTAATCTCAACGCTGTCATCAATCTTCCGGGTTGAAATTCTGATCTCACCCTCCTTTTCTATGGCCTGGGCTGCGTTAACTAAAATATTTACAAAGACCTGATTGAGCTGCTGCGAATAACATTTCACCTGAGGCAGGTCGCCATAT
>JAUWFS010000011.1:0-30604 GCA_030606805.1 Deltaproteobacteria bacterium | reverse complement strand
AGGCCGTGATTACAATAAAAGGAATGTCCGAATATCCGGCTTTTACCTCCTTTAACAGGTCCATGCCGCCAAGGTCAGGCATCAAAAGATCAGAAAATATTAGATCAAAATCATTCTTTTCCAATAGACTGATTGCCTCGGTTACACTGGCCGCGGTTTGTACCTCATGGCCTTGCCTTGTGAGAATTTTCTCAAACAGCTTGAGCATGTGCTGCTCATCATCCACCACTAAAATCTTTGCCAACACCGTATCCACCTCTATAGATGGCTAAGTAAAAAGTTTCATATACAAGGCGTAGTGATTTTTCAGGATCGAAGGCATACATATAGTATGTTGAGAGTCTGAAAAATCACTGCAACGCAGTAGATGGGACTTTTTACGACGCCATCAATCTTTTAAGGGAAAATAAAGGTTGCATATAGTTCCTGCCCCCTTTCGACTCTCTATTTCAATTTTTCCTTTGTGGTCTTCCATGATACGCTGACAAACGGAAAGTCCCAATCCTGTCCCCTTGCTCCCCTTGGTGGTAAAAAAGGGATCAAAAACACGATGAAGAGCGTTTTCGGACATCCCGTTACCTGTATCTGATATGCTGATCCGAATCCAATCGCCGGGTTCCAGCAACTGCTCTTTGTGTACAAGACTAATACCAAAAGCAAGAACACCTGCGTCAGGCATTGCTTGAATAGCATTAATCATAATATTAAGAAAAACCTGCTGGATAAGCTGCGGATCAACCTTGATGGAGCGTAGTTCCATTTCAAAATCCCTTTTGATACGCACCTTGTTTTTCTTGATTCTTGGGGTCAGTAATACAATTGAACTTTCAAGAAGTTCAACGATGTCCACAGGAATTCTTTCAGGAGGCTTTAACCTGGCAAAGTCCAAAAGGTTTTTTACCACGTCTACACACCTGGCTGTTTCTTTTTCGATAATTTTGATCGGTTCAATCAAAGGATCATTCAAAGGAAGCTCATCTAAAATATCCTGGACAAACCCGAGAATAATGCCAAGGGGATTGTTGATTTCGTGGGCAATGCCCGCGGCCAGCTCACCCATGAAGGCGACCTTGCTGGATCGATGAAGCTGATCCTGCAACATATTTCGCTCTACAAGCAGCCTGCGGTATCGCTCCTCATCTTCCCGTGTTTTTACTTCCCGGATCCGCCTGGAGGTTACGTCCCTGACAATTATAAGCAGATACCGCGCCTGCCGGTAATCAAATGGGGCAAAAGAAACATTTGCCGTAAACGCCTCACCGTTTTTTTGCTGAAGATCAATATCAACCTCTGTCGTTCTTTTGATATCAGACAAACACGAGAAAATATATCGGTCTTGTTCATAAGGCACACACAGATCTCGCAGGTTGCTCTTCAAAAACTTCTGATGGGTATACCCCATAAACTTTTCCAACCATCTGTTGGCAAAAATTATCCGGCCTTTGCTGTCTGCGATCAACAGGGGAAGGCGCGCCTCTTCAATCATAGTCTTAAACAACGGCATCTCCGTATTTTGTAAAAATAAATTACTTATATAGACTTTCAGATAATTAATTTCACAAGGCTAGAAGGAGGAAGGCGTATTAGTTTATACGTCGACGACTGATAACGCAGTGAAATTAATTATCTGAAAGTCTATACAACACACCTGCATAACCTTGCAACAAGCAAAACCGGCAATCTCACCACAAAAAAACGATTTTTCTCCCAACTCGATCTTTTTCTTGCATTAAAACTATTTCCGATTATAGTTATTAATTTTTAGAAAAATTCTTTGATGAACTGCCCCAAATGAATCTCCAAAACCGACTTAAACTCACCAGAGTTGCTCTGATAATTGCCTGGAGTATCAGTTTTTTCTGTTTTGTTCTGACACTGATGACAGGCTTGCGATCGCCCTATGCCGGGCCAAATATCTTTGTTTGGCTTCAAAGTCTTGGCCTTTTTACTTTACTTTTAGGAATAGGAAGCGGTTTATGTTATGGCCGATGGCGTTTTCGTGGCCTTCAAAATCAGATTACAGATCAATCGAAAGAAATCAAACGATATAAGGAGAGATATCGGATTTTGGTGGAAAGTGCTGAAGACTTTATCTTTACAGTAGATCGCTCCGGACGCTTTCGATCTCTCAACAGTTTTACCGCTGCTTTTTTTGGAGGATTCCCTTCGCAATTTATAGGCCGACCGCTTTCAGATCTTTTTTCACAAGAAGTTGCCGAAAAACAACTCAAGCTTATCAAATCGGTGTTCCAGTTTGGGAAAAGCATGCGGGATGAGTTTATGATAGTCAGAGGGGAATATCAGATGTGGCTCAGTGCTAACTTTATGCCACGCAAGGACGAGAAAGGCAATGTAATCTCGGTTCTGTGCATTGCCAAAGATATTACAGAAAGCAAGAAGCTGGAAAACCAGCTTATTAATACTGAAAAACTTGCTTCAATGGGAACCCTGTCTGCGGGAGTTGCACACGAGATCAACAACCCGCTTGGTATTATCCTGGGTTTTACCGATCTTCTCCTGGAAAAATGTGAAAAAAACAGCCAGCTTTATCAAGACTTGAAAACAATTGAACGCCACGGCCTTCATTGCAAGGCAGTAGTGGAAAACCTGCTGAGATTTGCCCGTCATGGAGAGGACATTTACGAATACTGTGATATCAATAAACCTATCAGAAGTATCATGGACGTGGTTAAACACTCATTGGATATGAACGACATTGACCTTCGATTGAGTCTCTCGCCGGATCTTCCTGAAGTTAAAGGTGATTTGCGACAAATGCAGCAGGTAATACTGAACCTGGTTAATAACGCAACGGCTGCAATGAAAAATGGAGGTGTCTTGTGGATAAGTTCGGTTCTTGATGCTAATAATGAAAAGGTGGTTGTAATTGTTCGCGACAATGGACATGGTATCCCGCCTGAACACATGGATAAAATTTTTGATCCGTTTTTTACAACAAAAAGTGAAGGGGAAGGCACGGGTTTAGGTCTGTCTGTAAGTCATGGCATTGTAACCAAGTACGAGGGAACTATTACCTGTGAAAGCAATACAGCCAATTCCGGCAGCAATCCAAAAGGAACGACTTTTACCATTACACTCAGGATTAAACGGGACTAATTATGGATGGAAGAATTTTAATAGTTGACGATGAAAAGGATATGCTTGTCCTTTTAAAAAGAATAATTGAAGAAAAAACCAACCATATTGTTGAAACAGAATACGATCCTTTGAAGGTCGCAGAACTGCTGAAAAAACAGCAATTTGATATCATAATAACTGATTTGAAAATGCCGAAAATGGATGGAATAGCCATCCTTGATATGGTAAAAAATATTCAGTCCTCTGCTATTGTGGTAATTATGACAGCATATGCCACTATTGAAACCGCTGTAGAAGCAACCAGAAAAGGGGCTTTTGACTATATATCCAAACCCTTTCGTAAAGAACGGATACTTATAACAATTGATAAGGCCATGGCATGGCAAAAGCTCACACAAGAAAATATAACCCTGAAAAAGTCCCTCCGGCAGAAAAAAGGATCTCTTCCTATTATCGGTTCCAGCCCCGCTATTATGTCAATCATAACAATGATTGATCAGGTGGCCAAATCAACAGCTACGGTTCTTATAAGCGGAGAAAGTGGTACCGGTAAAGAACTGGCGGCAAGAGCTATTCATTATTCAAGCCACCGCAAAGACAAGCCTTTCATAACAGTAAACTGTACTGCCATGCCTGAACAAATAATAGAAAGCGAGCTTTTTGGGCACATCAAGGGTTCATTTACAGGAGCATGGAAAGACAAAAGAGGAATTGTTGAAGATGCGGACCAGGGTACTCTTTTCTTAGACGAAATAGGAGACCTGAACATGGCCATGCAGGCCAAATTGCTTCGGCTCCTGCAAGAAGGGGAATACAAGCCGGTCGGAGGTCTAACAACAAAACAAGCAGACATCCGTTTTGTAGTTGCAACCAATCAGGATCTTAAAAAGCTGATAGAAACAAAACAATTTCGAGAAGATCTTTTTTACAGGCTGAATGTTATCAATATACACATGCCCCCTTTAAGGGAAAGACAAGAAGATATCCCAACTCTATCACATCATTTTCTCAAAAAATTCAAGTCGTTAAACGATAAAAAAATAAGTGGTATAGATCCTGAGGCAATATCAGCACTAATGTCCAAAAGCTGGCCCGGAAATATCAGGGAACTGGAAAACTGTATTGAGCGCGGGGCCATCCTCTGCCAATCCGATATTATTAAAATCTCAGATATCCTGCCACAAGAACCTGTAGCGCATACTTCGCCTGTTCTTGATCACAACATTTATACACTTCCATTTAAAGAGGCAAAGGAAATGGTTATAAAGGCTTTTCATAACAAATATATTCATTGGATCCTTCAACAAAATAAGGGTAATATTTCCAGGGCTGCCGAGCAGGCTGACCTGCAAAGACAATATCTCCACAGACTCATAAAAGAAGAAAATATTAATGCTGAAATATTTAAATAAAAAACATAAAAGTTCACCACGGAACTACACGGAGTTTCACTGAAAATTGCAAACAATGAGTAAGTTACTATAAGAATATACTACGCACTACCACAAATTGAGCTTATTTGTCATTTCGACCGTAGGGAAAAATCTTAAGATTCCGAACCCCGCCTATATTCGGCTGGGTTCGGAATGACAGAAATGCAAGTTATAACTGTGTTAAGAATATTAAATTTGGACTTAGATTCCGTGTAATTCCGTGAAAATCCGTGGTAAAATTATTACAGAAAATATAAATCACTCTCCGACATCCTTGCTGTAAACTAATTGTTTCACCACCTTAACTTATTGATATTTCACAATCTATCTGTCAAATCTTCATCCCTGCACACCAACTACTGTAACCTGATAGTTTACAAAAAAATTAAAATCCAAACACAATTAATAAAATTGATAAGCAATTAATAATTATTACAGGCAATTAAGATTTTATTCTTGCCGACTGATTTTTTTGGCATCTGCATTGCATTTAGCTAACGCTTGTAACTATTAAGCCACTGAGGCCTAAAGAAGGAGACCCTTTTCAAAAAGGAATATAATGGAAAAACTAAAGGTTAAAGATATTACTCTCCTCATGGATGAAAATCTTTCCATAAGGCCATCTGTTTCTGTAGAGGACAAAATTACAGATGCAATTGAAGTCATGCTTAAAAACGACCTCGACCACATTGCCGTGACAAGCAAAGATAAAATCCTCGGCATGATAAAGCTTAAAGATGCGCTTAAAGTAATTGGATTAGAAGACGACCTGAAAAAAAAGGCAGCAAAAATTATTATCAGACATGGACGTAAAATTATAATAGAGCAATAGGCATATTTTTTTAATGACCATTATCAAATTTAAACAATAAAAAAGGGAGGGTGGTTAAATTATTGAGTTCATCATTTTGAATAAGTAACTGATATTGAACATAATTATAAAAGGAGAAATATTGCTATGAATTTTTTTAAACAATTGGGCAGTTTTATGATGATGGGCGCAAGAGCCCATGCAAAATGGGAGCTTAATGTTTCCAATACAATACTTGGTGACAAAAAGCGGCTTCTTATACTGGGCCTGCTTACCATTCCCGCTATATTGGGAAGTATTGCATTTGCTGATCAGGTGGGCGGAGCCCTTCCGGAACTGCTTGGCGGGAAAAAGGCTTACAGCCCGGCTTTTTACAGTACAGGCATTTTTATCGTATCAATCCTTATTGGAATGGGTGCGGGCCTGATTACCGGCTGTATTGGTGCTGGTGGTGGTTTTATCATCGCTCCAGCCCTGATGAGCGCAGGGATCAAAGGTATTCTTGCAGTTGGAACCGACCTGTTTCATATTTTTGCCAAGGCAATAATGGGAAGCGTAATTCACAGGAAGTTAGGAAACGTATCAGTGCCTTTGGCCATAGTCTTCCTTATAGGTGCCATCATAGGAGCTACGGCCGGCGGAGTTCTTAACCGCGTACTTTATGAAATCAACCCTGTACTCAGCGATGCCTTTATCACGACCGTCTATTCACTTATGCTGGGTTTTCTGGGTACTTATGCCTTAATCGACTTCCTCAAGGCCAGAAAGGCCCCTGGTGCGGCAGATGAGGGTGCACATGGCGGAAAAAGCGAAGGCGCTGATATGGGCGGCCTTCCTAAAAAACTTCAGGCCGTGAAAATACCTCCTTTGGTCAAATTTGATTTTGATCTTGTACCGGGAGGCAGAGGCATTTCATGGGTATTTTTAGTACTCAGCGGCGCGCTTGTTGGACTTGCTGCAGGTATTATGGGTGTTGGCGGAGGATTTTTGACGTTCCCCATATTCGTTTATGTTCTTGGCGTTTCATCAATGACCACAGTTGGAACCGATATCTTTCAGATCGTTTTCACAGCAGGTTATGCATCAATAAGCCAGTATGCTATTTACGGCTTTATCTTTTATACGCTCGCTATGGGCATGCTCCTTGGCTCCCTTCTGGGAATCCAGATAGGTGCATTGGTAACAAAGGTCGTCCCTGGCATCACGATCAGAGGCTTTTATGCAATGGCGGTTTTGGCTGGTTTCATTAACCGTATCTTTGCCCTGCCCGCAAAACTGAATGCAATGGATGTTATTAAAATGGACCCGGGAACCGCAAGCGTACTTGAAAGCATAGGTGTCTGGGCATTCTTTATTGTAATAGGTATATTTTCTGTCTGGGTAATTGGAACGTTTCTGACCAACATTCCAAAACTTAAGGGAGAGGAGGTGTAATCATGATTGCTAATAAAAAAGAATTTTACGGGGGTTTTGGATTATTGGTGGGTTTTTTTGTTATCTTGTTTATAATATTTTCACCTGTCTTTAATGGACAGAACGGCATGGAATATCTGGATGATCTGTATAACTCCATTTCCAAAGGTTCGGCCAATTATATCCCTAAGGTAAAAAAAGAAACAGATACGTTTAAGGGAAATACTGTAAACATGGACCTGAAAATGGCGGACGAAAAGCAGGCGCAACAGACAGCCATGCTGTTTACAAATGCTGGAGCAACAGCGGAAGTATCAGGAGCCCAGCTAAATGTATCCGGCGATCTCGGCAATATCCTTACAAACTGTCTAGAAGATTCAAAGAGCATGTATAATAATGACGGTGCAATGGTCTCAAACAAATATGGCTACAATGAGAGACAGGTTCTTTATAACTGGCATGCGGCTCTAAAGGCAGCAGATAAAGACTTGAAAAAGCAGAAGCTGTTCAAAGAAGCCAAAGTAGTTGCATTGGTTATAAAGAAGGTTGTTGAAACTTCTTATAACTACTATACAATTGAACCACAAAAAATTACCGACAAAATGGGAATTGTTATATTTTCTCTGGTTTTCTATGTGGGTTACACGCTGTGGTATGGTTTTGCCATCTTATTTATGTTCGAAGGATGGGGCCTGAGGCTGGAGCATTAAACCAATTAACATCATATACATTAATTGCAGGGCCATGTTTAGTTGGCCCTGCAATTTCTACCCTTATCCCAAAGATTCCATAATACCGTACAGCCTTCTACCTTCAGTCTATCCACCTGATTACAATGCCTTAACTATAAGATGAGCTATGTATCCAACATAGCAGGATAAAAGGACAATTCCGTCTCTTCTCATAACTGTGTTTGTTTTTCTCATCATTACCCAGGGAAGAAAACTAATAAACATCATAACCAGGTAATCAATTAGTAAACCGCTCTGAATAAAACCACCCGGGATCAAAACAGGTCTAACCAGAGAGGCCGCCCCAAGCACCCCGAGTATGTTGAAAACATTGCTTCCCACCAGATTGCCGATGCTGATATCCATCTCCTTTTTTATTGCCGCGACAACGGAAGTGGCAAGTTCCGGTAACGAAGTTCCGAATGCTACAACTGTAAGTCCAATAAACTTTTCGCTTATGCCAAATGTATGCATAATTTTTACTGCTGAATCTATGAGTACCTGTGCACCTGCTACTACGAATAGAATTCCCGTTACAATCAAGGTAATTTGTCTCGCCCTGGAAGGAATGTGTTCAATGTCCTCTGCTGCAAGCCCTTTACTAAATCTCTCTCCGCTTGATACCTGTTTAGCTCCTCTTACCGCATAATAATAGTTCAAACAGACATAAATAATTATTCCACCTAACAGAGTAGCCCCCTCAAGCCTTCCTATTTTAGAATTTAGAGAAATCAGCAGGAGATATAAAGATATTCCGAGCATAATAGGGATATCCCGCTTAACAACAGATTCATTACTTTTAATGGGCATAAATAAAGACGACAGGCCGAGGACAAGGGCTATGTTACAAATATTGCTTCCCACAACATTGCCTACAGCTATCATGCTCTTTTCTTGAAAAGACGAAATAATACTTACAACAAGCTCTGGTGCCGAAGTGCCGAATGCAACTACTGTCAAGCCTATAACCAGTGGCGTTAAACCAAGGCTTCGCGCGAGATCGGACGCTCCTTTTACAAGCCATTCCGCTCCATAGTAAAGCATCAACAATCCGACAACAAATAACACCCAGGCAAGCACCATCTCTTAAATCTCCATTTATAAAGCCATTAAATACTGACACCTAAGTTATCTAGTGTCTGAACGAAAACCCCTCTTTTTGTCATTTCAACCGAAGGGAGAAATCTTGTATTCGTTTACGGCTTGAAACTTGAAATTGGTAAGAACTGTACAAAAGCATGAAGGCCAAATTTCTAATTTTAGTGTCATAAAATTTTTCGCTCCGCTCGAAATGACAACTTTGGATAGTTTTCGTTCAGGCACTATCTATAACAAATGTTTCAGAGTTAACAAACAATATAAATTTCTGTAGCCGTTCACGGCTTGAAACTTGAAATTGGGAAAAACAGTACAAAAGCATGAAGGCCAAATTTCTAATTTCAACGTTCCGTGAACGGGTTCTACATTTTTATTGTTAGCATTTTTTATGTGTGGTATTTAAAAGGAAAATCATCAGAAATTTGAAAACTCAAAAGTAACTTGTTAACAACCAGAGGTGGCGGGCATTTAAATTTAAAATAGCTGACTGTTTGAGCGTATTAGTGAGCATTAAGAAAAAAGAGGCAAAGCAGAAAAGGAGCCAAATGAGTGACGTGAGGGAAGATACTCGAAATGGTGCAACATAGCGATAAGCAAAAGAATATGCAAATCGGGGTAGATAAAGGTTTAATTGAAATGTTTTTAAAAATGACACCTGAAGAACGCCTTCGAGCAAATGATAATACAATACGAGCACTTATTGAGTTAAGAAATGCCTTCAAAAAACGAAAAACATCAGGTCTCCGATTTAAGCGCTCTGCTTAAGGGACTCAAGGAGCCCCAGTTACCGGATGAGAGAAAAAAATGATTGATAAACTGATAAATATTCCTGTTAAGACAGATGCGGTAAAAAAATATTTGGAAGAACGTTTTGGCGGAAAAGTTGAACTTCTTGGAGTCAAAAAGCTTGGAAGCTTTACTGATACAATAAAAAAATTAGGCTATGGAGATACATTTCTGGTTACATTTCGCAAAGAAGGTAAAGACCGCTCGGTCGTATTTTCTACAATGCGAAAAGATAAATACGGACACCAGTATCTGTGGGACAGAGCTAACGTTTTGATGTTTCAGTATGATGCCGGCCAACGCCTTCCCAAACACGCCCATCCCCTGGATGTCGGATATTTCAACCCTGAAGGGACAGCTCATTCTGTTCGAGATGCAAACATCTTTTTTTTACTCACGGAAAAAGTCGAAGGAACTGACTACTTTTTAGATTTAAAGCGCCTTAAAACCGAGACCCTAACCGATCTTGATATAGAAAGAGCAAAGATGCTTGGCGACTATCTTGCAGAAATTCACAGTGAAAAAAAAGATGCGCCGGATCTTTATACAAGAAAACTTAGGGAGCTTCTTGGGCATGGCGAATGCATAATGGGAATTGTTGATGGATACCCGGAAAATTATGAATTTTTCTCAGATGCTGCTTTTTGTGATATTGAAAAGCTTTGCGTTGAATGGCGCTGGAAGCTAAAACAATATACCCACCGCCTGTGCCGCGAACATGGTGATTTTCATCCGTGGAATATCAAATTTCGAGAAGGAACCGATTTCTCGACATTTGACAGAAGCAGGGGAGAATACGGCGAAGCAGCGGACGATGTTTCCACATTGAGCATCAATTATCTGCTTTATTCTCTCTTAAAGCACGGCAAATTACATGGTGAATATAAAAAACTGCACGATATTTTTATAGAAACCTATCTAAAAAAGACAAAAGATCAGGAAATTTTTAAAGTTATTCAACCTTTTTATGCTTTCAGATGTCTTGTAATAGCTTCTCCTGAATGGTATCCAAACCATCCTGCAGATGTACGCAAAAAGCTTTTTAACTTCACAAAAAACATTTTGGCAACAGATACCGTGAATATAGATGAAATCAACAAATATCTCGAATAAGGGCTCGCTAAAAAATAACTTGGTAGAATTTGCGCTCAAATTTGCCGTAGATTTAATTGATCTGATTGAGCAAAACCGCAGGAATAGCGAGCTATTTCGAGGACTTTTGTGATTGAAGATCGATTAAAGATATGGTGAAGTTGGGATGCAAAAATGCCAAGTTATTTTTTAGCGAGCCCTAAAGGCTGGGCTGCGTGGTTTACAGGGCTTCCTGGTTCAGGCAAAAGTAAAATATCAAAGCTTGTATATGATATGCTGGCTGATGAAGGAATAACCTGTAAACGAATTGAGCTTGATGCAATACGAAAAAAATATGTTAATAAACCGGAATATACTGATAGCGAACGTGATTTTATCTATAAAAAACTGGTTGATCTTGCAACGAAAAATGTGCAAAATGGGATTAATGTCATAATAGATGCTACCGCTCATAAACGATTATACCGTGATAATGCCAGAAAAAAAATCAAGCGTTTTGCGGAGGTAATGATAAAATGCCCTCTTTCAGTATGTATAGAACGGGAATCTAAACGCAAAAAAGGTCATATTGTTTCGCAAATGTACCTTCGGGCTTTGGAAAGAAAGCAAAAGGGCTCAAAGTTTGAAGATTTGGGCAAGGTGATAGGGGTTGATATTCCATATGAAGAAAACCCTCTTGCAGAAATTATTATTGACAACAGTAAAAATATAGCTCAAAAAAACGCCTTAACCGTAAAAAATGCCCTGTTAAAATATCTTAAACTGTAAGTTATCGGTTTACGGTTGTCGGTTTACAGTTAACAGTTTTATGTTTTGATCAACCGACAACCGTAAACCGTTACTATTTTTTAAGGAGTAAAAAATGCCTATTTATGAATTTAAGTGTCTAAAATGCCAGACTTATTTTGAGATGCTTGTTATGAATAACGATGAGGAGGTTGAACTTAAATGTCCCGAATGTAAATCAGAGGATTTTGAACGAATCATCAGCTCTACTAATTTTGCAATGGGAGACAGCTCTGATTCCAGCAATAAACTAAGCGCCACAACAAGGACTTGCTCGACCGGCTCATGTACTACTTATGAAATACCCGGCCACTCCAGATAAGGGCAAGGAATTAACATGAAGCAAGTTCACAATCAGGAAAAGGAACAATTCAAAAAGCTTTTTAAGCAAGAAAATGTTTCTGATTTCGAAGATAGATTCAAGGTGCTTGAAGTCTTTCTGCAAACTGAACATCACCTTACCGTGAATGGAATAATTCAGCTTCTTAAAGAAAATGGATATGAATTAGACCCCGAGTTTGTCAGGGAAACGCTTAAACTTATATGCCGCTTTGGTTTTGCCCAGAAAATCAAATTTAATAGCGGACCTGTACGGTATGAGCACAGGCACCTCTGCCAGCATCACGATCATATGATATGTACAAAATGCAAAAAAATTATTGAGTTCCAAAACGAAAAGATTGAAAATTTACAAACACAAGTGTCCCGTGCTTATGGCTTCCACATGATCCAGCATAAGTTGGAAATCTATGGCATTTGTTCAGAATGTCTTAAAGACCATTTAAAACTTATGCCCCTTGTAATGGCAAAGCAGGGTGAACAACTCATAATCAAAGATTTTACTGGAGGATCAACTGCACGCATGCGTTTATCAAGCATGGGGCTGAGAATTGGAGACGAGATTGATATCATTACCAACAGCGGACATGGACAGATGGTTATAGCTTTAGATTGCAACCGTTACGCTATCGGACACGGACTGGCGCAGAAGATAATTGTTCAGACGATTAGCTAATTATTAGCTGACCGAAAACCTCCTGTTTTTCGGTCAGAAATTCGAAATCCGAAGCACGAAATACGAAACAATGACAAAAATACAAATGCTCCAATAACAAAAAAAACCACCGATTCCCAATTACTTAGTTTTGGTCATTTTTTAATTTGGTATTCGGATTTGTTTCGAGTTTCGGATTTCGATATTCGGATTTTGCCTGAAGGGGTTTTTACAATGTTGTTAAGCGAAATGAAAGAGGGGCAAGCTGGAATAATTGTCCATGTGGGAGGTAATGGAGCCTTGCGCAGAAGGATACTTGAAATGGGACTAACCAAGGGAACAAAAATTTACGTAGAAAAATATGCGCCATTGAAAGATCCGCTTGAACTGATTATAAAAGGGTATCATTTATCCCTTCGGGTTGAAGAAGCTGCAAATATAACCGTTGATAAATTATAGAGACTCCTTAATAATGCACAAAAAGAGTATTACAATAGCCCTTGCAGGAAACCCAAATTCAGGCAAAACAACAATATTCAATAACATTACCGGAACAAGACAAAAGGTCGGGAACTGGCCGGGTGTTACGGTTGAAAAAAAAGAAGGTTCTGTAAGTAAATACGGGCATGATCTTAAAATTATCGATCTTCCCGGAACTTACAGCTTAACCCCTTTTTCCATAGAAGAAATTGTTGCACGTGATTTTGTTATTGAAGAATCCCCGGATGTTGTTATCGATATAATTGACGCATCCAACCTTGAGCGCAGCCTTTACCTCGCTACGCAGTTAAGAGAACTTGACTGCAAGGTCTTATTTGCTCTGAATATGGCCGACCTTGCAACTTCACGAGGAACCAAAATTGATGCCAATAAGCTGTCTGAGCTTCTAGATGTCCCGGTAGTCTTCACAATAGGAAACAAAAATACAGGCATTGACAGCTTGCTGAAAGCGGCCATAAAATTGGCCAAGTCAAAATCAAAGATCTCCCAAAAACGCAAGGTCAAATACAGCAACGATATTGAAAACTCCATCTCAAAACTTCAAAACTTCATCGAAGAACACATAGAACAAAATCTTCCTTATAATACAAGATGGACAACTATAAAGCTTCTCGAAAATGACAAAATCGTTAGAGAACACATTCGTCAAAAAACCGGAAATAAAAGCCTGGAAATTTTTCGGGAAGTCGAGACGTATCGCAAGCATCTTTTGGACCGTTTTGATGATGATCCTGAAATAGTAATGACAGATGAACGATATGGATTTATCGCCGGAATCATAAAGGAGGTTGTAACAAAATCAACAAAACGGCGCATAGACACTTCAAGAAACGTTGACCTCGTCCTTACGAACAGATTTGTCGGGCTCCCTATTTTTATACTTTTTATATGGATTATGTTCCAGACGACTTTTGTTGTCGGATCCTATCCAATGGAATGGTTAGACAGCGGAGTCAACTGGTTGTCGACAATCTTAGAAACCTCTCTTCCTGATAGTCTTTTTAAAGAGCTTCTCTTAAACGGAATAATAGCAGGTGTTGGAAGCGTTATAATTTTTCTTCCAAATATTCTGATACTTTTCTTATTTATCGCAATTTTTGAAGATACAGGCTATATGGCAAGAGCGGCTTTTCTGATGGATAAGATAATGCATCTTATAGGGCTGCACGGCAAGTCCTTTATCCCCATGCTCATGGGCTTTGGCTGTAGTGTCCCGGCAATCATGGCAACCCGTACTCTTGAGAGCAATAAAGACAGAATCCTTACAATACTAATAACTCCCTTTATGTCTTGTTCAGCCAAACTGCCAATATATATTCTGCTTGCCGGCACCTTTTTCAGCGCCAGAGCAGGAACTGTAATATTTTTAATCTATATTACCGGCATCATTCTCTCAATTATAACCGGACGCTTATTCCGTTCTACTCTATTTAAAGGCGCTGACGCTCCATTTGTGATGGAGCTGCCCCCATACAGGGTTCCAATGATAAAAAGCCTTATTATCCATATGTGGGACAGAAGCAAGATGTTCCTGAAAAAAATGGGTGGTATTATTCTTGTTGGCTCGGTTATTGTGTGGATGCTCACAGCTTTTCCACGCAATATAAACTATTCAATGGATTATAATGAAGAAATAAATAAAATCAATGCGTCTTTTACGGAAAAACAAAAAAAAGCCGCTATTACAAAACTTAAACTGGCTGAACAAGCCGAAAAAGCTGAAAAATCTTTCATGGGCAGTATTGGAAAAGCCATAGCCCCCGTATTTGCTCCCATTGGTGTAGACTGGCGTGGCAGCGTGGCGCTTCTTACCGGTTTTGTTGCAAAAGAAATCGTAGTAAGTACCTTGGGAATACTCTATGCTGCCGAAGAAACAGATGAGCCGGATGCTCTCAAGAACGCACTTTTATCTTCTGAAATGACGTCTCTTTCCGCACTTTCATTAATGATCTTTGTATTGTTATATCTTCCTTGTGTCGCAACAATAGCAACAATACGCAGGGAAACCGGTTCCCTGAAATGGACTTTGTTCAGTATAGTTTACAGCACTTCTATAGCCTGGGCGGCAGCCTTTTGTGTCTATCAGGGTGGAAAAATTTTAGGTTTAACCTAAATTGATAGAAAAAATATTTGCCATAGGGGACATACATGGATGTTTTGATAAGCTGTGTGCACTTATGGATAAAATTAAGATAGATCGCAACAATGATATCCTGCTATTCTTGGGAGATTATATTGACAGGGGTCCCGGTTCTTTTGATGTTGTTGAATATCTGATTGATTTAAAAAAACATTTTCAAAAAATTGTATTTTTAAAAGGGAACCACGAAGAGATGCTGGAAAAATATCTTTCAGGAAAAGACAGGCCTACCTATCTAATAAATGGAGGAAAGCCGACCTTGGAAAGCTACGTGAAAAGAAGCCGGACGACCGGTTCCCATCCGATACCTCAAGAACACCTTGATTTTTTTGAATCGCTATCTCTTTATTATCAAACTGATGATTTTATATTTGTGCATGCTGGTCTTAGAGAAAATATCCCGTTTGATGAGCAGGATCCCGCAGATTTTCTCTGGATACGTGAAGATTTCGTACACACAGATTTTGATTTTGGGAAAATAGTTGTTTTTGGGCACACACCTTATAAGGAACCGTTGGTAGAGCCCAACAAAATAGGAATTGATACCGGTGCTGTTTACGGCAACAAACTAACCTGTGTTGAGTTGCCTGCGCTTTTGTTTTATAATGCATAGTAAAAACGGTTTACGGTTTACGGTTTACGGTTGATCAAAACAAAACTATTAACTGTAAACCGTGAACCGTTGGGAGACAGACATGCCACAAAACATGCTGAAAAATATTAAATGGCTGGGACATTCCGGATTCGCAATAAATGCGCATGACACTATAATTGTCATTGATCCATTTCAGATAAAGGAAGTCGTGCCCGCAGATATAATCCTGATTACTCATTCTCACTATGATCATTGTTCAATTGAAGATATTGATAAAATAATAAAACCGGACACTGTAATCGTTACCGAAGCGGAATCAGCCAAAAAACTTTCAGGCGATGTCAGAGTTGTAAAACCAGGAGACAAAATAAATGTCTCTGGAATCGATATCGAAGCGGTCGAAGCTTACAATACCGATAAGGCTTTTCATCCAAAAATTAATGGATGGTTAGGCTTCATTATAACTATTGATGGAATCCGGATTTATCATGCCGGAGATACAGACCTTATCCCTGAAATGGACAAATTTGCAGTTGATATCGCCTTGCTGCCGGTTTCAGGCACTTATGTGATGACCGCTGAAGAAGCTGTTGAGGCAGCAAAACGCCTGAAGCCCGAAATTGCAATACCCATGCATTTTGATTCAATTGTTGGATCAAAAGAAGATGCAATTAATTTTAAAAAATCCCTTGAAGGGATATGTGAAGTGGTAATTATTTCGCAATGAAAACTTATTCAATTTTTTCTATTTCGATAGTTCTGGTAATTATTTTCAGCAGCACTGTCTTTGCTGAACGCCTGTCTGTTGCGCCCTCTATTGCCAACATACGATCCGGACCTGGAACCGGATACGATGTATTGTGGCAGGTCGCAAAATATCATCCGATTCTTGTTTTGAAAAAAACAGGAGCCTGGTACCATTTTCGTGATTTTGAGGATGATAAAGGTTGGATTCACAAGTCTCTTGTCCGTAAAATATCAACGGTTATTACAAACAAGAACAAATGCAATTTACGATCAGGCTCAGGCACCAAATTTAAAATTTTATTCACTACCGAAAAAGGTGTTCCATTTAAAATCTTAAAGCGCAAAGGCAACTGGATTCACGTTCAGCATGCTGATGGAGACAAGGGATGGATTCACAAGTCTTTAGTATGGTAATTTAATAGTATAGGAATTTCGATTTATTGCCTAATGAATTCGGCACCATAGGATAAATGGGTAAAAAATGCCTAAAATGCCTAAAGTTATGGTACGCCTTCGGCGTGCTAATTGATAACTCAAAGCTACAGGAGTTTTCCTCTTCGTGCATTGATGGCTTAAGGAATATATAAAATGGCGGAATTCCTTAACTTTAGGCACTTTAATATACTTTAGCTCACTTTAGGCACTCATGTTCGCACCGAAAGTGCGCTGTATTCATAATAAGGGAGGAATTGTGGCGAAAAAACGCGTAAGCCGATCACGGAAACGACAGCTTGAAGAACCTGATAAATTTATCTCTTTCTCAGCAAGATTTTTTGAATTCCTGACAAAATATAAGGTTCATGCATTATCTGCAATGGGAGTAATCTTTACTCTAATAATAATTATCTCTTTAGTCTATTATTATTCAGTTAGCTCTGAGAATAAAGCCTCTGCAATGCTTTCAAACAGCGTTGCCAAGTATGATAAAATTAAAAGCGAACACGGGCCAGTAAAAGCCTGTCAGGAAGTGGCTGCCGACTTTAAAGAGATTGTTGAAAATAGCTGGGGTAAGAAGAGTGCGAAACTGGCAACCGTTATGTATGCAAATATCTGTTACAATGCTGGTGATTTTAATAAGGCTGCGGAATTATATAATAAAGCCCTTCCTGAGTTTGAAAACAACCCATTTATTAAAAGCCTTATATTGAATGGTATTGCATACTCCTGCGAAGGAAAAAAAGATTACAATTCTGCCGCAAAATATTTTGAAATTATTATATCCGGACCTGATGATGAAATTAAAGATGAAGCTCTGTTCAATTTAGGACGGCTTTACGCATTAATGGGAAACAAAGATAAAAGCGCTGAGGCTTTTAATAAAATTATTTCTGACTATAAGGATTCCAGCTATTTAGAGATAGCAAAAGAAAAAATATTATGAATTATTATTTATAAAATGGAAGGTTCGAAAGAATGGTTTTGAGATCTTCATCTAAAAAGTTAATTCCAGCTCCGATAAAAAAAGATTCATTCCCTTCATCGCTTATAAAATCATCAAAACCCGTGGTTATATATAAATGCTTTAATGGCGTAAAATCTGCTTTGAATTTCAAGTGAGCATTGCTGTCTGAATCAAAATCAAAGGCTTCCACCGAAAGAGTCAGGCGATCTTTGAAAAGATAGTAATCAAATGCGAAACCGCCTGTAGATTCAAAAATTCCACCGCGCAAGCCAAGGTCATAGTAACGCTTGGCAATTTGGGCTGAAAACTTAATTTCATTTTTTTCGTTTTTTTCAATATGCTCTGTTGTGGTTACTCCGTTTGTAGTAGTTGTGATATCGGTTTCAGACTCCACTCCACCCGGGTCATCAACAATTTGAAACAAATAATACTTGTCCGCCCTTGGTTGAATACGAAGAGTAAGATAGGATTTAACTTCTTCGCTGTCAAAAAGATATTCTCCTCTGTAATCCAGATATGTTCTAAAAGATTCCTGTTTTTGCATATAATCATTTATGCTGGTAAGAGTTGAATTTATATTTTCAACCGTTTCTTCTTCATTAATCAGCTTTCCTAATGATCCTTCTCCCCTGTTTATCTTTTCAGTTATTTCTTTAAGCGATGCGAGTGTTCCGTTTAATCTTTCAACTGTATCCTCCTCGTTAATTAATTTCCCTATGCTTCCTTCTGCTTTATTAATCTTTGATGAAATTTCATTTATTGTCGCTGAGAACTCGGAAAGATTTGCTATTATTTTTACAAGTTCTTCATTGTTTTCCTGCACGGTTCTGTCCAGAGTTTCAGCCACAGACTTCATAGAATCAACTATTGAACGAAGTGAAGCTTCGCCCTTTTCACCTCCCATTACATTCGCAAACGAACGTGTCAGCTTGCTGATATTTTCCGCCACCTCTCCGAGAACATTCATCAGACTCTCCAAATCTGTTGTAGAGACAGTGCTAACAATGCGCCCATCCGGTTCAATCAGGGGAGCTGCCGGCGAGCCCTGAACCAGCACAACATATTTATCACCAAGTATTCCCCTGCTTCTGATTGAAGCTTTAACATCTTTTCTAAGTTTAACATTAGAATCTATTCGAAGGATTACCAGCGCTTTCCCGTCTTCAAGTAAAATCTTGCGGACCCTGCCCACTTCAACTCCTGCGATCTCAACTGGAACATCTTCTTCAAGGCCGGATGCTGAATCAAAATATATATGAACTTCATATCCTTTATCCATTTTAAAACCAAGCTTACCCAGCCGCATGGACATGTATCCAAGAATTATCATTCCAATTACAACGAAAACACCGACTTTTGCTTCTATGCTTAAATTTGACAAAGAAAATTCCTCAATCTCTTAAATCCTTAATAAACCGTTTAACAAAAGAATTGTTTGATGAACGCATTTCATCCGGTGTCCCAACAGCAACAATTTTACCCTGATATAACATGGCTACCTTATGTGCAATCCTAAAGGTGGACTCAATATCATGACTAATAACAATAAAGGTCGCCTTTGTCCTCTTCTGGGTCGCTACAATAAGCTCATCAATGCTTTCGCGCATTATAGGATCGAGGCCTGTTGTGGGCTCATCAAATAGTACAATTTTGGGATCCAGTGCTATAGCCCTTGCAAGTCCAACTCGCTTGCGCATACCACCGGATAGTTCGGAAGGCATTTTGTGTATCACGTTTTCCAATCCAACAAGATTTAACTTCTCATTAACTATTTTATTGACCTCTTTTCTTGATAATCGCGCGTGTTCGTTTAGAGGAAAAGCTACATTTTCACCTACCGTCATCGAGTCGAATAAGGCTGCATCCTGAAAAAGCATACCAAACTTTTTTCGTACTTCATTAAGCTTTTTGTCGTTTAGATTTGTAATGTCAATTCCGTCAAGAAGAATCTGCCCTGAATCAGGCCTTATAAGACCTATAATATGCTTTAAGAGAACGCTTTTGCCTCCTCCGCTCTGACCAATAATAACTGTAATCTTTTCAGAATCTATATTAAGATCAAGTTCGTCCAGGACTTTTTGGCTGTTAAATGATTTAGTTATCTTTATTAGTTTGATCATCTGAACATAACTGCCGTAAGAAAATAATCACTAATAAAAATCAATATTGATGACAAGACCACCGACTGTGTTGTTGCTCTTCCAACTCCCTCAGCGCCGCCGACTGTATATATTCCCTTGTAACAACCTACAAGAGAAAGAATTAATCCAAAAAATGCAGCTTTTATAAGTCCATTGAAAATATCATCAAGTTCAACAATATCAATTATTTTGGCTATGAAAATTCCTGAATTGATTTTTAGAAGGTTAACACCAACAAAATAGCCGCCCACAATACCGACAAAATCAGATATAATCGTCAAAACAGGCAGCATTAATATCGCGGCAATTATACGAGGCATAACCAGATATTGAATGGAATTGACTGACATCGTATTTAACGCATCAATCTGCTCTGTGACTTTCATGGTACCGAGTTCCGCCGCCATCGCTGAACCAACACGCCCCGTCACCATTAAGGCTGTGAAAACCGGCCCAAGTTCGCGCGTCATTGCCAGGGCCAAGGTTGAGCCCACCAGGCTTTCACCCCCGAACATTTTAAAACCATGATACGTCTGAAGGGCAAGAACCATGCCAGTAAAAGCGCCTGTAATCAGAACAACACCAACGGAATTTACTCCAACAAACTCCATCTGCCTAAAAACAACTCTAAAACGAAACGGCGGACGGAACATCCATGATATGGTTGACAGCAGAAGGAGCATAATTCTGCCGCATTCTTCAACAAAAAATACAAGCGGTCTCCCTGCAAATTCAAAAAATCGTATCATAGGTTTTTATTTAGTCGATATAAAAAGTTTAGAAAAATTAACCTATTGCAAACATAAGGAAATTAGCCATTAAAGTCAAGGTAAAGCTTTATTTTCATTGATAGCATTCTTGGGCTTTAGCCTGTATTTCTCAATGCCGCTAACAAAAAATAGAAGGTAGAAGGCTGAAGGTAGAAGGCTGTCAGGGAGCTTCAGCCTTCAGGCTATCCACCTGAATAGTTACACTATATATAGTTGTTGAATAATTAGAAGCACAGCATAACGTAGTTATGTATAATTATGCATAATTAACTTGACTTAATAATAATGTTATGCAATTAATCCACAGTTTTGGAAAAATATTTAACTTATTAACAATGCATGACGAAAAGTAAGGTTTTTTATGAGCGGCAACTCTTTAAAAAAAATTAGAGAATCCCGTATGATGAGCAAGTCCGAACTTGCAAGAGAAGCAAAGGTCTCTCCGATCACTATTGCTCGAATAGAAAAAAACATGCCGTGCCGCATGGAAACTAAAAGAAAGATTCTTTTGGCCCTGGGATTTAAACTTTCGGATAAAAACAAGATTTTTGGCGATTAAGGGTTTATCAAATGATATTTGGAAAAGCTCCCAGCTTAGTCGGCCTTGATATTGGCTCCAGCGCTTTAAAGGCCGGAGAAATTACGGCAACAAAAAAGGGGTTTGCCCTGAAGAATTTCGGAATGATAAGTATTGCCCCGGGAGCAATTGAAGAAGGCAATATAAATGACCCGGAAAATGTTGCCGACTCAATTCGTCAACTATTTGAGGCGAATAACATAAAAGAAAAAAATATTGCCATATCAATCGGAGGTTATTCGGTTATTGTCAAAAAAATAGACGTGCAAACCGCAACCGAAGAACAACTCCAGGAAACCATTCGTCAGGAAGCAGAACAATATATCCCTTTCGACATCAGCGAGGTTAATATAGATTATCAAATCCTGGGAGAAACGGAAACCGGCTCAGATCAAATGAGCGTTATCCTGGTTGCAGCCAAAAAGGAAATAATTAGTGAATATATTAATCTTGTCCAAATGGCCGGACTTAACGCATGTATAATCGATGTTGATGCCTTTGCCCTGCAAAATATTTTCGAAGCTAATTATGAGTTAACTGATAAAAATGTAGTGCTGATAGATATAGGAGCAAACAAAACATCTTTGAACATACTGAAAAGCCATTCTTCTGTATTCATGAGAGATGTTTCCATGGGATGCAGCCAGATAAATCAAAAGATAATCTCTCTTATAGACTGTTCTTTTGCAGAAGCCGAACAAATTAAGCTTGGTAAACAGGCAGACAAAATATCTCCTGATGATCTAAAACAAATTGTTTCATCTGTGGTTTCCGAGTGGAGTATCGAAATAAAACGCGCTCTTGACTTTTATTATTCGGCAAACCCAGATGAGCAGATAAAAAGCATTATGCTCAGCGGCGGTGGCGCCCATATTAAGGAATTCCGTCAACTTCTGGCGGCAGAAACATCATCTGATGTAGAAACTATCAATCCTTTCAAAAAGTTACATATAGCTGAGCATTTTGATCCTTCATACCTTGAGCATATAGCTCCTCAAGCAGCTATATGCATGGGGCTTGCCTTAAGAAGAGTTGATGACAAATGATAAAAGTTAATCTACTGCCTTATAGAGCTGCACGCAAAAAAGAGAACATACGCCTCCAGGTCTCGACATTTTTTCTCTCAATTATATTTGTCACTCTTTTCATGTATTACTATAATATATCGTTGAACAACAAGATTGATGTTTATAATGTTAAAATAGAAAACATTAAAAATGAACTGTCCAAATACAACAAGATAACTAAAGAAATAGACGGTATCAAAAACAGGCTGGCTGTCCTCAATAAAAAAACGGGTGTAATAAAAAATCTTGAGCTTAATCGCAAAGAGCCTGTCCGTCTTCTTGATACAATGACGTTTATGGTAATTCCAAAACGGATGTGGTTTACATCTCTTGAGTCAAAAGAAGAGGTAGTCACAATTAAAGGGTTTGCCCTTGATAATAAAACAGTGGCTGATTTTATGACTCGCTTAGAAGGCTCAAAACTTTTTGACAGCGTAAATTTAATGAATCTGAAACAAGAAACGTATAATAAACATACAAATCTTAAAGGATTTGTAATTTCCTGTAATAAAAAGCCTGCTGATAAAGCTGCTACCGAGAAGGCAAAAAAATAATGAAGAAATTCGACATTTCTTTAAAACCTATTGAACCCTTATTTGAAAAAGTTGGAAACATATCAAAACTTCACAGAATCCTGATATGTGTTGCGACTTTCATTGTAATTACAGGGTCGTTTATTTATTTTTTATATCTTCCAAAATTTGAAGGGCTGAATCAATTAAATTCAGAATACAAAAATCTTGAGCAAAGGCTCGCTTCAGCTAAAAAAAAGGCTGCGCAGCTTAACCAATATAGAGAAAAAATGAAAATAGCCGAAGCTAAATACAAAATCGCCATGAAAGCGTTGCCCGACAAAAAAGAAATTCCTTCTTTGCTAACCAGCATCAGCGAAGCCGGCAAGGAAGCCGGCCTGGAATTTCTTTTATTTCAGCCTATATCAGAAATTAATAAAGATTTTTATGCTGAAATTCCTGTTTCAATTAAAGTTGCCGGCAATTACCACAATGTTGGACTCTTTTTTGATAATGTTTCAAGGTTATTCAGAATAGTAAACATAAAAGATATTGTGATGACTACACCCCGGGAGGGGAAGGGGCTTAACACCTCCTGTACAGCTACAACCTACAGGTTTGTCGAGACTGAAGAAAAGGATGCGGCAAACACAGCGAAAAAGAAATAAAGGGACAGATCAGCCACCAAGACACAAAGGCTCAAAGAAAGCATATGCTTGATAAATTAAGGAATTAAAAGTTCTCGTTCCCATGCTCCAGCGTGGGAATGCATACCACATGGGTTCCCACGCTGGAGCATGGGAACCAGGCAAGGAAAAGAAAGAGTAAGTGTTCTCATGGGTTCAAGGTTAAAAGCCGATGCGTAAATATATTATCAAAATATTAAATGTGATCTGCATAGCATGTCTTTTCTTATATTATGGCTGCAATGATCAACCGGAAAAGCCCAAAAAAGCAACGGTTATCAGCAAAAAAATTGTAATGCCAAAAAAGGAAAAGCAGCCAATTAAGAAGGATCAAAAAATTGAAATCTCAAAACCTGAAATAAAAAAACAAGCATTAAAACCAAAAACCAGCAAAACAGATGCGGTTCCTGATCAAAAGATTGAATTATCAGAAACAACTGTCAGTTATAAGGCTGAGGGGAAAATAGATCCATTTGCCTCAATTTTCAGAGATGAATCTTCCGCATTTGCTGATCAAAATGACAGAAAAAAGAAAAAACGCATTCCGCTTACCCCTATTGAAAAGGTTGACTTGAGTCAATTGAAGCTTGTGGGGATAATCCTCGCGCCAGGCGGAAACAAAGCGCTTGTAGAAGATGCGTCCGGCAAGGGGTTTGTAATAAAAAAAGGCACCAGCATAGGTATTAAATCAGGCAGGGTAATAAAAATATTAAAGGGCTGTGTAGTTGTTGAAGAAAAAGCCGAAAGCATATTAGGCAAAACAAGTCTTGTTAAAAGAGAACTTAAACTTCAGAAGCCTCCTGGAGAAGAATAATATGAATTACAGAAATTATAAATTGTCAAAAATCAGGGCCATAGCCATTTTCCTGGTAATTTTAATACCTGTATTTACAGGATGTGCTCAAAATATGGCTGCAAAAAAAGATATGGAAGTTTCTCCTGAACCAAAGCTTATAACTGAAATAAGCACCTCAGAGGATCCGGAATCATTTAATGTGTTGATTAAGGGGAATCGTTTATTGACTTACATGTCTGTTAAACAACTCTTTCCCCTGGCTGTACTGCTTTACTTTCCTGAAACAGCTCTTCTTGATAATATCAAAACAAATATTTCGCCGGAAAGCGAAATTGTTGGCCCAATAACAGCTTCCGAGTTAAATGAAAAAGGTCATAAATCCAGGATCAAAATATTACTAAAAAAAGATGTTCCCTATAAAGCAGCTAATGAAGAAACCGGTCTTAAAATATCATTTTCCAGACCATCTAAAGCCTTATCTTCCCCAATTTCATCTTCCTCTGGGCCGGTAGAAAAACCAGTAGAAATAAAGGAAGAAAAAGCCAAAAAGCCAGCGTGGGTTAATCGTATTGATTTTTCCAGTGAAGAAGCCGGAAAATCGACCATCATTATTGGAACAACTCGACCTGTTGAATACAGAATAAAAAAAGCTTCGCCCCAATTGTTACAACTAAAACTGATAGATACCAGACTGCCGGATTACCGCAAATTCCCGCTGATTACTACCCGTTTTAAAAGCGCAGTAGATAGAATTATACCTGTTCAGACACCTGCCATAAAAAATACCTCCATGCTCACAATCGAGCTGCGGGAGACCGTGCCTTATTTTATTGAACAGAATGAGAATTTGTTATTGGTCCATTTCGAAGCATCATCAATAGCGCCCAGACCTTTGGAAGATGCTAAACTTCCCGCATGGAAGGAAGTTCTTACCCAAACTGTAACTAAAGAAAAAATTGAGACAGAAGTTGATATTGATGAAGAAACACCTGATGGTCTATTTGCTGAAAAATATAGGGGCGAAAAAATAGCCCTGGATTTTTATGAAACCGACATTAAAAATGTTTTTCGAATATTACAAGAGGTGGGTGGAAAAAACTTTGCAATTGACAAAGATGTTGCCGGCAAAGTTACTATGGCTTTAGATAAACCAGTACCATGGGAACAGGTACTCGATCTGATCCTTAAAATGAACCAGCTCGGCAGGGTTTTTGAGGGAGATGTAATAAGGATAGCCACGGCGGAAACGCTTAAAAAAGAAGCGGTGTTCAAAAGGGATAAATTAGCCTTAGAGCCGCTTGTTACCGAATATATTTCCGTTAACTATGCCAATGCGCAGGAAGACTTACTGCCGAAAATTGAAGCGATATTAACGGAACGAGGCAACGCCGGCGCCGACCAACGGACCAACACTATAATTATAACAGCTATTCCTGACAAGATAGACAGGGCCAGGGAAATAGTAAAAAATCTCGACAAGGTAACACCTCAGGTAATTATCGAAGCCAGGATAGTAGAGGCTACCACCAGTTTTTCAAGGGAAATCGGAACCCAGTGGGGAGCGGCCGGCGGTATTCAAGAAGATGATCCTCGTGCCGGAATAGGCCCGCAAAGGGGCTATGATATCCTTGGAGGCACATACGGCTACAATATGGCAATGAACGTTCCCAGCACCTTGCTTACAACAAGCATGGGGGGTATGGGTTTTAATTTTACAAAAATAGCCGGCACTCCATTTTTACTAAACGCCATGTTGCTGGCAATGGAATCAGAGGGGGAAGGCAAGATAATTTCCTCACCCAAAATTGTAACACTTGACAACAAAGAAGCCACAATTACACAGGGACTGCGCTATCCATACCTTAAGCTGGACGAATCCGGCAATACTACGACTGTATTTGAAGACATAGATCTCGTCCTGAAAGTTAAACCTCACGTAACTCCTGACGATCGCATTTCAATGAATATAACAATTGAAAAGAAAGACCTTGGACTTGAGTACGCAGCAGGACGATCATTTACAACAAAAACCGCTGAGACTGAGCTATTGATAGACGATGGGAACACTGTTGTAATTGGCGGCATTATTAAAACATCCAAATCCTCAGGCGTATCTGGTGTCCCCTGGTTATCAAAAATTCCCCTGATTGGTTGGCTTTTTAAATCAACAAACAAAACAGACAACAAAGAAGAGCTGCTGATATTTATTACCCCAAGAATAGTCAGGCTTGAGCAACGTGATATGATTAGATGATTGAATGGATACACGATTGGGTGATAAAGATGGGTTACGAATCAACAAATCATCGAAGCTGTATTGAAATTTCCATTTTACTTTGAGACTTGAGCCTTGAGTCCTTGAACTTTTACCTTTGAGCTAATAAGGGGAGCGTTATGAAATTCAAATACACCGGTATTGTTATTCTAATAGTTCTTATGACCTTTCTCTTAGCAGGCTGCGGGTCAAGCGGAGGTGGAGATGATGGCGGGGGAGGCGACAGTGGCGATTCCACGGCTGATGAAAGCGGTGGCGGCGCAACTGCATCAATGACGCTCAGTGCCGACCCGACCAGCATTCCGGCAGACGGATCCGGTTCTACATCAATTACTGCTACCTTGACGGACGATGCCGGGAATGCAGTAACGCAGGGAACATCAGTAACTTTTTCAACGACCCTCGGCACCTTATCGAGCGGTACTACAACCACACCTGATGATACCGGTGTTGTGATAGTTTCGCTGATTGCCGGTACGACCGCAGGCCCTGTAACGGTGACGGCTACTTCCAACAACGTTACCCAAACAACATCTGTAACTTTTACTGAAAGCGGTGGTGGCGCTTCCACAATAATTGTGTCGGCTCATCCAACGAGTATTGTTGCAGATGGGACTAGTACCAGCACGATTACGGCCACGGTTAAATCAGCCGCAAATCAGGCTGTGCCGGATGTTGATGTAATATTTGAAACAGAACGAGGTACCATTATATCCCCTGTCACAACAGATTCTAGTGGTCAGGCAGTAGCAGAACTTACCAGTGATCGATGGAATGACTCTGAAGTAAAGATTACTGCAAAAGTTAAATTAGTACAAGAAAGCATAACCGTTGCTTTTACCGGTATAGACTTGAGCCTTGAAGCTGATCCTGACAATCTTCTGGCAGGTGGAGATCCTTCTACAATTACGGCAACTCTCAAAGATGCGGCTGGCAACCCGATCCCTGATGCAATCATAGAATTTTCTATTGAGGAGGGAGGTGGTGTGTTGGACGGGTCTTCACAAGAGACTGATATGTTTGGAAAAGCAGGGGTAGGTCTTGATTCTTCTAAATCATCAACGGTCAAAGTAACGGCCAATGGAAGGGGCAAGGACGCAGATCAACCGGTCCAGGTTGTATTTACTCGCTATTTGTTTACGCTGAAAGCTTATAAACAGGGCACAGACCCTGCTGATGATATAAATACCATAAGGGTCAATGAGCAAGCAGATGTTATTGCAAAAATTATTGAGGCCGGAGGCAACAATATGGCCTTTAATAATGTTTTTTTCAGTACCAGCCTGGGAGACTTGGAGCCAATGAGTGCTGAGACAGACATTTTTGGTTTGGCTGAAACAACATTAACCGCGGATATACAAGCAGGCGTTGCCATCATTGATGCCAATGTTACTATAGGTTCCGACACACCACCTACCGAGCTTTCCGCATCCACTCAAATAGTAGTGGTTGGAGGGGATGCTACGAAAATTGTCCTGGGTTCAAGCCCCAATGTTATTTCTACAGATACCGGGGTTTCTACTATTACAGCCAGAGTTTATGATGATAAAGATCAACCTGCAGTTAACCAGGATATCTGGTTTCGAATAACCGATGGGCCAGGCAGTGGTGAATACTTGAGCAATGCTGTTAAAACAACTGATAATTTTGGCATTGCCACCACAAAACTGCATGCAGGCTCTCTGCCGAGCACACTTGAAGGCGTCGAGATAGAAGCAAACACCAAATCTGATTTCGAGGGATCTTCTGGCGTCACATCATTGACAATTGCAGGGCCAATTGCAAATATCGGCGTAGGTATTGACTTGCACAACTTAACCCCAGATGGCGGACATTTAACTGTTGATGTGAGTGCTCTGGCTACAGATGCTAACGGCAATCCCGTACCTGATGGGACTTCGGTCAATTTTTCAGTCGATGCCATAGAATTTGATGAGGACAGAGATAATGATGGAGACCTTGAATGCTGGGACTTTAACGGCGATCCGATAGATCCTTGTCCTGACTATTCTAATCCAGGTTTAGGTGTGACATGGTTTACTGATGATGTAAATTTAGATGGAGAAATTGTTGTTGCTATGGCAACAACTGAAGATGTAGATAACAATGGTATACTTGATACAGGTGAAGATATAAATGGCAATGGTGTCATAGATCCAGTCAACAGTTGTATAGTAGACAGTAATATTGAGACAGTAAATGGTGTGGCTTCCTCAACCCTTTACTATCTCCAATCCCATGCGGAAAATATAAAGATAAGACTGACCGCTGAAGCAGGCGGAGTCTCAAATTTTTACGAAGCCGTGCTTCTTTGCACTGATAAAATGGTGGATAATGGTACCTGCGGTTTAGGTTACTAAGTGGTCACTCAAAATTAAAAGCGTGTATAAAGGCGGAATTATAACATTATAGCTTTCATTAAATACAATAATATCAATTAATTCTAAAGAGTTATAATTCGGCTTCAATGTTGATTTGTTCTTGAGTGGCCACTAAGGCTTGAAATAGCTTGCTATTCCGCACCTTCGTGCCTTGTGATGCTCATTGCTCACCGAAAAAAACGCGATTTATAACCTTCCATAACCGCATCAACTCGGACTGGAAATTACGCTACGATCCATTGCCGGCCAGTTATGCGCATTAG
The DNA here is from genome assembly GCA_030606805.1 of Deltaproteobacteria bacterium. Taxonomy (GTDB): domain Bacteria; phylum Desulfobacterota; class Desulfobacteria; order Desulfobacterales; family ETH-SRB1; genus B13-G4. Next base: position 1,508 of record JAUWFS010000011.1, on the reverse strand, counting down.
GCTTCATAAACATTTACTCAAGGAGTTGAAAAAATGAAATGGACAGAAATTCGCCAAAAACACCCAAATAAATTTATTTTAATCGGAGATGTCGTTGAAGAAAAAATATCTGAAACTAAGTATAGAATATTAGAAGGAAATATTTTAAGGGTTAGCAAAGATGGAAAGGAAATTAGAAAAGCATATCAACAACATAAAAAGAAAGGTACAAACGTTTTATTTTCGCTGCCAACAACCCCTATGGATTTTATAATTGAAGATGTGCCTGTTAAAGGAATTTTGAGATGAATTTTAATTTTAGAAATGGTCTGATTTGGGTTTCCATAGATATAGAATACGAAGGGGAAGACATAAAGATCAATAATTGTATTTTGGATACAGGTTCTGCGACAACTGCTATAGATATTGATTTAGTCGAATTCAATTATAAAAAGCCTTCATTTGTCAAAAGATTAGTTGGTATTGGCGGTGGAACTCAAGAAGTTGTCAACCAGGAAGTGGAAAAAATAACTATAGATCAAATATCATTGGAGAATGTTGAAATTGAGTTTGGTGATATTCAAGCTGATTTAGGAATAAACGGATTTATAGGCACTGACATTTTGAGACATTTCGATATTAACATCAAATTCTCAACTAAAGAATTGTATTTTAAACAACACTAAAAGGCTAAGCCGAACAATTTGATGCATTCTGACGGGTGGAAGCCATAGCGTTTTTGGCATTTCTTGTTTTACCGAAGATCCTTCATCTTAACATGAGCCATTGAAAATACCCGCCGCAGGTGATCATGCCGAGGAGGGAAAATGATAATCTGCGGAATTGAATTAGCTGCATCTGAGGCGAGATTAGTTCTTTTAGTGCCTGAACGAAAACCTCCTGAATTATGTTTTTCCTGTTATTGCGAGGAGCGTAGCGACGAAGCAATCTCTCGGAAAGAAGGGGATTGCTTCGTCGTTCGTTCCTCACTCCTCGCAATGACCGCTCGGAACCAGGGGTTTTCGTTCAGGCACTAAATTATGAATTTCAAGAGAATTATATTTTATGCCTTAGCGGCTGAACTATTACGATAAAGCAATCGGAGGTAGATAAAAGATGGTTGATAAAAGTATGGGGTTGGAAGAGGTTTTAAAAGGGATTACGCCTGTGGGTGGAGAATGGATCGAAAGAGCAAGGGATCGGACATCTCAACTGGTAATGCCTCCAAGAGCACTTGGCCGGCTCCATGAGATTTCTGAGCAGTTATGCGGTATTCAAAAAACTCTTGAACCTTTGATAGAGCACAAAGCATTTTTGGTTATGGCCGGAGACCATGGCGTGGTGGAAGAGGGGGTCAGCGCTTATCCCCAGGAAGTAACAGGCGAGATGATAAAAACCTTTTTAAACGGTGGCGCAGGCATCAATATTCTTGCAGGGCAGGTCAATGCAGATGTTTTTGTGGTTGATATGGGCATTGTTTCCGACCTGAACCCTGCCACACTAAAAGGAGGGGATCGTCTTTTTATACA
>JAUWFS010000052.1:0-16831 GCA_030606805.1 Deltaproteobacteria bacterium | reverse complement strand
GATACTATCCTCACCTTTTCCATAACTGCTGCTTCATCAATTCCTATAATTTCTGCAAGCTCCTTGATATATAAAGATCTTTTAACACTATCATTAATGTTAGCCAAAGGCTGTTTCAAATCCGACATGATACGAATTCTTCCTTCAACGGAAAGTCCATACTTCTTTACAGCAGAATCAATAAGAAAAGGAATTATACTTTTAGCCTTTGACGCAGCATTCATAAAAGATTTATATCCAAATTCAAAAAGATATGAATCAGGATCATATCCTTCGGGTAATACAAGAATTTGTGCATCGGCATGTTCTTTATCAAACACCTTTATGCTTCGTTCCGCTGCCTTAATGCCGGCTGCATCAGAATCATAAACCAGAATAAATCCGCCATTCTTACCAACAAATCCTCTAAGAATCCGGACATGCCCCTGAGTTAAAGAAGTGCCCAGTGTTGCCACGGAGTTCAGAATTCCATGCTGATGTAATGCTAACAGGTCAAAATATCCTTCGACAATGTAAACCGTTTCACTTGCCCGGCAGTGCTCTTTTGCAATATGCAATCCATAAAGAGACCGGCTCTTGTTGTAAACAGATGTCTCTGGAGAATTCAGGTATTTAGGCAGGGAATCATCCATTACACGTCCCCCAAAACCTAACACCTGCTTACCGACATCGAAAATCGGAAATATTATACGATTTCTGAAACGATCATAATAGCCGTTTTCACTCTTCCTTTTAATAATCAACCCGGACTTTTCAACAAGTTCACGCGATATGTTTTTTTTTGAAAAATAATTTATAAGATTATCCCAGCCCGCAGGAGCAAATCCCAGATTAAATTTAGTGATATTATCTTTTTCAATCCCACGTTTTTTAAGATATTCTAACGCAATTTTTCCTCTATTATCACTTAAAAGACTATGTTTAAAAAAATCCATTGCCTGTTTATTTGCAGCAAGCAAGCTTTCTCTTTCGGAAATCCGCCTTTTTTGCTCCGGCGACATTGTCTGAGCCGGAATCTCAACGCCATATCTATTGGCAAGCATTTTTGCCGCCTCAAAAAATGAAAGACCATCATGATTCATCAAAAAATTAAATACATTTCCACCAGTACCACAGCCAAAACAATAAAATATTTGTTTCTCGGGACTTACAGTAAAGGACGGCGTTTTTTCGGTATGAAATGGACAAAGGCCCACATAGTTTCTTCCAACTTTTTTAAGAAGAACTATATCTGAAATGATATCTACAATATCAACGCTATTTTTAATTTCTGAAATCTTATCTTCAGGAATAAAAACTGCCAACAAAAGCACCCCCATAAACTATGGAATAGGGAAAAAAGATAATAACGGCAGGATGTTAAGGAATGAAGTTTAGCAAACTCCTTTATATACTCAATCTGACTTAGTTGAAGATCTGAATTGTCAATAAAGAAGTATCTCATGAAAAGCTAAACTATAACATATTATTAATAATTATTTTAATCTTCTAAAATAACTATCAATAATATTTTGTCAAGATATAATATTAAAAAAGTGCCTAAAAAAGACAGTGCCTAAAGTGCCTAAAGTATATTAAAGTGCCTAAAGTTAAGGTACGCCTTTGGCGTGGCTATAGATTTTCAGGGCTTGGTTATAAGTTCAGATAGAAACAAAGTGAGCAAAGCTGTATAGTAAAAAAAATAAAATTGGCAGTGCCGAAGGCGCATTCATTAACTTTAGGCATTTTAGGCACTTTAGCTCACTTTAGACACTGTCTTTTCTTTAGGCACTTGTAATTTTGAAACTTCAATAGCTTCTTTAAGGTTCAGGGTCCCGCTATATAATGCTCTTCCGGTAATAATGCCAACTACCCCGACCTCTCTTAAAAGCATTAAATTTTTTATATCCTCTATTGTTGAAACACCGCCTGAAGCAACTACCGGTATTGATACAGCCTCTGCCAGGCGTCTGGTTTCTTCAATATTCGGCCCGGTTTGCATGCCATCTCTATGTATGTCGGTAAAATTTATTGCTGCAACACCACAATCTTCAAATTGCTTTGCCAGATCAACGGCTTTAACCTGTGTTGTCTCGGTCCATCCCTCAATAGCTACAAATCCGTTTCGAGCATCTATCCCAACAACAATCTGACCTGGAAATGCCCTGCAGGCATCTTTAACCAGACTGGAATTCTTGATTGCCTCGGTTCCGATAATTACCCTTTTTACCCCGATATCAAGGAACATGGTTATTGTCTCTTTATCCCTTATTCCACCCCCAACCTGAATATGGGCGTCAACGCTTTCAACTATTTTTTTGATTGAATCAAAATTTTGAGGACTTTTTTTAAAAGCGCCATCAAGATCAATTACATGAATAATTTCAGCGCCCTCCGACTCCCATTTCTTTGCCATAGCCGCGGGACTATCAGAAAAGACTGTTTCTTCATCCATACGCCCCTGAAGGAGTCTGACACATCTACCGTTTTTTATATCAACTGCTGGTATAATAATCATAGTTCTGGAAATGTCTGAAGCACATCTTCAAGGCCTGAGAAAGCCATTTCTTCTGCAGTAATCCAGCTTCCCTTTCTTCTTAAAAATGTGCCGATCTTAAAAAGGTTTTCGCTTAATGGACGCTGGGTTTCATCAAAATGACCGACCCACAACATACTGCCATTTGAAACATCTATAAGATGAATATCAAATGCAACAGAAGCAGGCGAATCAACTGAATACCGCGTCCCTACTCTATCCTTGAATCGATAAACATGCCCTACCAGTATTGTATCCGCGTAAAGAGCACGCCCGATTTTAACTAATATATCACGTTCCGATAACTCTTTTTTATCTTCCGCCAGCAAAAGCGACATGGCCCCCTGAGCCTGACCGGAAGGTATAAGTTCAAAATCTTTGCGGCTTTTAATTATAGAAATCAGGCGATCTGTAAGAACATCAACTGCAAACGTTTCCACATCTCCTGTAGAAAAAACATTGCCGCATAAAGGACACCTGACATTAACATTTTTGCCATATAAAGTTGATAAATCTTTAAAAGGCAAAATCAATAATTTTTCTATGCCGGATTTTACTGCGGGTGTTTCGGGAATAACCACATCAGATTTGCAGGCAGATAATAATAACATTAACGTAATAATACCGATTCCAACCAGGCTGCGCATATTATCATGATGTGTTTTCTGTATCATAAAAGAATCAGTTACTTCTTTTTAGGAATGTCAAGTTTGACACAAAATTTGGGCGAAAGATCATGGTAACCGTTTACAGTTGTCGGTTAACTGTGAACCGTAAACCATTACCCCTGCTCCCCGATCACAATATGCCTTTTGTAGAACGTACATCTGTAATACGTTCATCAAAAGAAACGGCTTGATCCATCGCCCTGCCGACGGCCTTGAAAATTGATTCTATAATATGATGTTCGTTTTCGCCGTAGCTGACATTTATATGAAGATTCATCCCTCCCATAGTAGAAAATGCCCTGAAAAATTCCTTTGCAAGGGAAAAATCAAACTTACTGCCCGTAGTTTTTAGATTTGGAATATTAAATACCAGATAAGGCCGCTTTGACAAATCAATGGCAACCGATGCCAAAGCATCATCCATAGGTGTTACAGAAGAGCCATATCTTTTTATCCCCTTTCTGTCGCCAAGAGCTCTATCAAGTGCATCTCCCAATACAAGCCCCACATCTTCAACTGTATGATGAAAATCGACTTCAATATCTCCTTTGGCGGATATGCTTAGATCAAAAAAGCCGTGAACAGCAAAAAGCGTAAGCATGTGATCAAAAAAGGGAATCCCGGTTGAAATCTCATGTTTGTCCTTACCGTCCAGATTCAATTTAATATTGATAGCTGTTTCTTTAGTCTTGCGATCAACCTCTGATGTTCGTTCCATGCTCATATTTGCGATCCTTTGAGATCAATCAGATAGCCTGTGCCTCACTGATTGTGTACTGTTTAATGAAATAATCCAATTCGGGTATTTGATTATTATCAAGCTCACTAAATTTAATACTATGCCGTTTCATTTTTAAAGAGCTGAAATATATTTTATTAGTCATTTCAAAATCAGAAATCGTTTTGCACGGTAATTTTTTTATATGAAAGTCATCGCCCGCAAGAATTATATCTAATTCAAAAGCCTCTTTTATCTGATTTTCCCCAACAAGATATTGAAAGGCAAGGCCTCCTTTGCTTATATCAATAATTTCCCCAAGCTCTTCATAAGAATCAGACTTTAACAAAGCAAAAGAAAGATTTTTAACTTTAAAACGTGTAAATTTTCTCTTTTCAACTTTGATGGTTTTCCTGCCTATATTCTCCATAACAGAACTCCTATATCAAATTTATATGTATAGACTTTCAGATAATTAATTTCACTGTGTTATCAGTCGTCGACGTATAACTAATACGCCTTCCTCCTTCTGGCCTTGTGAAATTAATTATCTGAAAGTCTATAGTTGCTCAGAGGGATTGAAGCTCCCTGACAGCCTGTCCACCTGAATTTTTATATCATATCATATATTTTTTCATAAACAAAGGGAAATATTTCAATGTGTTCAAGAAAAAACCGCTCAGCAACTCAGCATAAAACACAAGCAAATGGAACTGAAGTTTGGGTAGTCCCTATACTATCAAGTCTATAGCTCAGGATGAATCAGCCGCCCAAGCACTTCAAGACCATCCACCAGGCGGGGAGTGGGACGGTCAAAAAGATTGGAATCCACGAGAAAAATACGCCGGTTTTTTATGGCGGGCATTTCAGTCCATCTGCTCCACTCGATCTTTACGCGCTCAAACACCTCGCCCCTTGCCATGGAAGTTATAATGAAGACCTCAGGAGCAAGAGATAGCACCTGTTCCCGGCTAAACCTGGGATAGGGGATGGGACCTTTAGTAAGATTATCACCTCCTGCGAGAACTATTAGTTCGTGTATAAATGTATTTGTTCCCACAGAAACTATAGGTGAAATACCAATCTGAAAAAAAACACCGGGACGATGAGAATTTTTTTCTACCGCTGACTTTACCCTGTTAATGCGCAAACGCATATTATTGACCAGGTTTTCTGCATTTTCCGTGGCATTAAGCAAATCACCTATTTCAATAATCGTTTCGGTCACTGCTTCCAGATTCCTTGGATCAACCACATAAACCGGAACCTCCAAAGACTCCAGCCGCACAACTGTTTGCCTTGGATTTCCATCTTTTATCGCGATACACAGATCTGGTTTTAAAGCTACAATTCTTTCAAGATCAAGTTGAACGTAAGAACCAACTTTGGGAAGACTGATTGCCTCAGGAGGAAAGTCGCTAAAACGAGTCGCCCCCTTCAGACGGTGTTCCTGTCCAAGAGCGAAAATTATCTCAGTAATGCTCGGAGCCAGGGAAACCACACGCTGCGGATCATCAGACAGGATAACCTGGCGCCCCAACTGGTCGGTTACCTGCTTTGCCCAGGCTGGTGAGAAAGTTACAGCGACAACCATAAGGAAAACAATCAATTTCAAAATTGTTCCACAGAGCTTAATCACCCATCCAATCCTCTTTATAACTAAGTTGAGCGATTTTTTGCGAAGATATGTGCTGAGATCTTGATGCAGAAGGATTTGCAAAAACCGCAGGCATACCCGCGGATATGTCGAGGATTTTTGCGAAGCCTTTATGCGCATGAGATCGGCGCAGATAGAGTAAAAAATCGCTCAATTTAGTTATAGCCCAGCAGTTCGTATATTTTCATACCCCTGAATGTGGTATCAATATCACGCACTTCCAGGTGGGACCGTGCGGAATGGCAGGTTTTCTCACTGATTAAAATACTGTTCGAAATGGATTTGGTAAGCTCCTGAAGCTTAAATACATCATTTACAGAATCGCCGATAACCGTATAATCCATTTTCATCTCAAAACCGAAGCTGCCTACAACAACTTCACCCGTATGAACGCTAATGCCTATATTTATGGAAACGCCAAATTCCCTGGCAAAATAATCATTTAGAGTTGCAAGCGAGTTCTTCATTTCAAGCGCTGCCTGCACAGCATTATCCGCATCCATTATGCTTGAAACAGGCGCTCCAAAAAGCGCCAGCAGCCCATCACCCAGATATTTGTCAACAATACCGTGATGTTTGAACACTATGCCTCCCATAGCGGAAAAGAAACAATTAAGCAGAGGAACCGTTTTTTGAGAGCCGATTTCTCTTGAAATCCTTGAAAATTCCCTGATATCAATATTCAGCAGGGTAAGAGTCTTTACCTCCTCAAGCATTTCCCCACCTGTTTCCGTGCCATAAACAATCTTATCAACTATTTCCTTAGGTACAAATTTCTGAAACATGCTCCTTATTCCGCGCTCATGTTCGGCCATTGAAACTGTTTCCTTGTAAAGACGGGCATTTTCAATGGCAATACTTACCGATGAGGCTATTGACTTCAGGAGGTCTTCATCATTAGAGCCAAAATCGCCGTTTATTTTATTGAGTACTTCGAGGCCTCCAATCACCTTTCCCTGGGAAATCATCGGCACACACAGTGCCGACAATGTCTTAAAGCCTGTAGTCTTATCTATTTCAGGATAGAAATGCGGTGACCTTTGTGAATCATTTATAATAATAGATTTTCCCTGTGCCGCAACATAACCGGCAATTCCCTGACCCATTTTAAGCCGCAGGTCTTTCAGATCTTTCAGAAATTCAGGATTGATATTAAATGCAACAGCAAACTCAAGCTCGTTTCCATCTACAAGAAAAAGGGAGCCTGCTTCCACGTTTATAACTTCCCGAATCATGTCCATTGTATACTTAAGTACCTGGTTCATATCAAAAGTCGATGAAGCAAGGGCGCTTCCGATCTGTTTTATTGAATCCAGCTCTTTGTTGCGTTTGACAACCGATTCGGATAGCCTATTACGTTCTATGGAAATAGAAAGCACGCCTGCCACCCATTCAATTAGCTCCTGAGAATTATAAAAGTTTTTTGCATGACTTGAAGATAGCGCAAATATCCCTTTAACTACCCCTCTTATCTTCATGGGGACAAGACAGCATGATTTGCTTCCCTGGTTTACAAATAATTCCTTTGCACACTCGCTGGTAAGTACGTCAGTATCATTCACAATCAGAATGGATTCCTGTTTAAGCGCCTTGTCAATTATACTGCCTTGCTCAATTGAATATTGAGTACCCCTTGAAATGCTTGTCTGCTCATTGGCCAGCAACTCAAAAATCGTAATATAATCAGAACCGTTTTCAACCAAGGTCATAACCATGGCAAGATTAAAAGGAACTACGGCATGAATTTCATTCAAAACAGCATGTAAAAGTTCGCTGTCTCTGAAACTTGAGTTTATTATCTTGAAAATTTTCTCAACTGTTTTCAGGACAAGTTCTCCCTTTTCATTATCCTTTAAAAGACTGAGGTTTTCGTATGTGAAAGCAGCATTGCTCAAAAGGGGCGTTAGAATCTCCACATCGTCCTGTGAATAAATTTTATCACCATTTCTACGCGAAATTGTAAGCACTCCAACAATATCTTTGCTGGTCTTGATCGGCATGCAAACAAAGGATTTCGAGCAATATAGAGGACGGTTCGCCCTTCCGAACCGTGTATCCTTTTCAATATCTTCTACCACAATAGGCGATTTATTGATTACAGCATACTTGGCGATGCTTGCATTAAAATCTATCCTGTCATCTATCTTGACATATTCCCCTGCTCCAATGGTTGCCTTTACAACAAACGAATCGCGTTTACGATCCAAAATCATAACAGAACCTACGTCCGAATCAGTTAATGTCAGGGAACGCTCCAGAGTGACATAAAAGATTTCATTTGGATCAAATGTAACATAGCAAAGCTCGGAAAGTTCCTTTAGTATTGATATTTCAGAAGACTTTTTTTGAAGCTGCTGGAAAGTTTTGCTGAATTGATTCTCGATTGCGCCAAAAGATTGGACAAGGCTGTGTATTTCATCCGTGTCCGTCTGTAAATTTCCTCCAAATTGTTCAGCGTTTTTCTGAGAAATATCCTTGGATATACCCACTATATCTTCAAATAACTTCCTTAGCATGGTATATCCTAACAATGAAAAAATAAGAACACCCAGAAAAAACAGCAAAACATATTGGTTATTCATTAAGTTATATTTAATTCCTAATATAACAAATCCCACTACAGGAAACAGAAAAAAGAGGCTAAATATTATACAGAGCTTATAATGAAGATTTTTTCCTTTAAGGGCACTATCCCAAAACCACTTTTTAAAGTTCATCTTAACAACCCTCTTATGAGGTTAATAGAAACCTTTTTCAAAGGTCTCTAATAATGAAACTCCATTATCTTAATGACTGCACTTTGCTCTTTATTTTCTTCCAGTCAAATTTTTTAGCCAGACCAAGGGCATCACCCTCTGAAATCCCTGCATATGACAGGCTGAAAAAAGCGCCCCCGGCCTGTTCATATGTCAAAAAAACAGTAACCACCCCTGAATTTTCTTCTTTGTCATAGACAGTCTGCACCTGAAAGCCGTTTATGGTTCTGATGTTCATATTAACTTCAGGACTCTCCATGTGCATTTCAGAACCCTGCATGCCGCCTCCCTGCATACCGGCCATTCCAAAAGCCTGATCGCCTTTCATAATTATGGCTGTCAGTTCTTTATTTCCCTTGCTGTAGGTACGTGTAGAATTAATCATAACCATGCCGGACATATTCATATTCATACCTGTCGGCTCGCCGCCTGTCCATCCTGAAAGATCAACAAGGCAGGGATAAAGCGTTTGATATGATTCAGCCTGTACAGCAGCAGCCATAACCAATATTGCAAAACTTACCAGCAATATTTTCCCGCAAGTTCCAAAAGATTTTTTTTGATAATTTTTTCTCATTTTACCCCCCTGAATTTGCATGGTGGCAATCATGTATTTATAGTAAGGGGTGCAATACAAAAAAGTTATATCATTGATGATAATATTTTTAGCCATTGAACATACTGATTAAATGTCGAACAGGGAATGTCGAATTACGAAGGAAGGTAGTTAATAATTTCATTTTGCACATTGAATAATCCAAAATAATTTTAAAAAAACATTCACACTTCGACATTCATCATTCAATTGGTGGTTCTTGGCACCGAAATGGTCACGTTTTGTTCTATGTCACTTTTTTGTATTGCACCCCAATATAGGTTTTGTTTAAAAAGGTATACACGAAAAGAAAAAACCGGAAATAAAAAAGGCACTTATATCGTTTTTTATAAGCGCCTGTTTTTTTGGTGCCTGGGACGAGAATCGAACTCGTACAGAGACTTAGCTCCGAGGGATTTTAAGTCCCTTGCGTCTACCAATTCCGCCACCCAGGCACAGGCTTTGCGTCTATTTTGTTTATAAGCAACGATTAGTGTAATAATTGAAAGCCAGAAAAAATGCAAGAAGGAATAAAAAAAAGCCCGCTCAATACTTTTTTACCCTTTACATACCTCAAGCTCACGTATAGCAGTTTAATAAGTTTGTAAATTTCTGAATATGAGCCAGGGCCACGTCATTTAAGCTAATAACCTCCTGAATTCACAAGAATTGATTGCTCATTCAATTTTCAATAAATTCGAAGCTCGAAGCTCGAAATCCGAAACAAATACGAATGACCAAAATTCAAAATTTCAAACATGGTGGAGTGCCATAGATATTGCATAAGTGCCTGATATGTTTTGGTCATTTGATATTCGAAATTAGATATTGTTTCGAGTTTCGTATTTCGGATTTTGAGTTCCCCACAAACTCTAAATATTAGCACTTTAGCACTGACTTTGACGTTTCCCTGGAATATGAGCCCTTAGCCCTTGTCAAATCATATGGCATCTGATAATTATTCATTATGCAAAAGTTGTCAGATAATCAGTTTATAATTCTTGCTTCCAAATCCCCTAGACGAAAATATCTGTTAAAGCAGGCAGGACTTTCTTTCACTGTTATTCCCAGCAGTATTGATGAAAATTCTATTCCCATATCACAACCTGAAATTTATGTAAAAACTCTGGCTGAAGCAAAGGCAAATGAAATATCAAAAAAATATCCTGAAAGCTGGGTTATCGGAGCTGATACCATTGTCCTGATAGACAGTATTATACTTGGCAAACCATCTTCAAAAACCGAAGCCCGTGCTATGTTGAAGCAACTCAGCGGGAAGATACATCAAGTTCTTACAGGTTACTCAATATGTTGTAAAGCCAGGAATAGATTTTTTTCAGAAACCATAATAACTGAAGTGCTTTTCAAGAACCTGACTGATGATGAAATAGAATGGTACATTAATACGGACGAGCCCTTTGACAAAGCAGGTGCATATGCCATTCAGGGACTTGGCACCTTTCTTGTAAAAAGGATAAATGGCTCCTATACAAATGTAGTAGGTCTTCCTGTTTGCGAAGTTATAGAATTTCTTATAAAAGAACGTGTAATGGGGTTAATAAATAAAAACCATGGAATCTGAAGCTCTTAAAAAAAGACTAAGTAATGTTAAAGAACGTATCAAAAAGGCAGCCATTGATTGCGGCAGAGATCCTGATACTGTTCGCCTTGTGGCTGTAAGTAAAACCATGCCGAAAGACACGGTCAGAGAAGCAATAAAGGCAGGCGCTGATATTCTTGGAGAAAATTATATTCAGGAAGCCGGAGATAAAATCAATGCGCTGTCATCTTATCCTGTTTCATGGCATTTTATAGGACACCTTCAGAGTAACAAAGCAAAATACGCTGTCAAACTTTTTGATATGATTCACACTGTAGATTCATTAAAACTTGCTAAAGAATTAAATAAACAGGCAAAAAAAATAAACAAAATCCAAAAAATTCTGATCCAGGTAAATATAAGTATGGAATCAACAAAATCAGGTGTTTATGAAGAGGATGCGCAAAAGCTGATAAAAGATATTTGTTTATTTGAAAATCTATCCATAAAAGGCCTTATGACAATGCCGCCCTTTTTCAATAATCCTGAAAAAGCCATGCCATATTTTTCAACTCTGAGGGAGCTGCGAGATAAAATCAGGAATGAAGCAATAAAAAATATCAACGTGCAGGAATTATCCATGGGTATGACAGGTGATTTTGAAGTCGCAATAAAGGAAGGAGCAACCCTTGTCCGCATTGGAACTGCGATTTTTGGAGAAAGAAATTGAAAATTCTGCTGCACATATGCTGCGCACCATGCTCAATATATCCTGTAAAAACTCTACGCAACGACGGCTATAGTGTGATGGGTTTTTTTTACAGACATAATATACATCCCTACACTGAGTGTCTGAAAAGGCAGGAATCCCTTGAACATTATGCAAATATTATTAATCTAAAGGTCATTTACCAGAAAGGCTATGATCTGGAAGGTTTTCTTCAAAACACGGTTTTCAGAGAATCAAATCGCTGTTTATACTGCTATCACGACCGGCTGAGGTCAACAGCTCTGACAGCAAAACATGGAAAGTTTGATTGTTTCTCTTCTACTCTTTTGTACAGCAAATTCCAGAAGCATAATATAATAAAATCAATAGGAGAATCTATTGGAAAATCCGTCGGCATTCCATTTTACTACCAGGATTTTCGTTCCGGCTGGAAGGAAGGAATAGAAGAATCTAAACGCCTTGAATTATATCGCCAGCAATACTGCGGCTGTATTTACAGCGAAAAAGAAAGATATATTGCAACTACTCGGGTTCACGGTTAACAGTTCACAGTTAACGGTTGATCAAAACTTAAAGTAACTACTCAGGCGTTTAGGCTGAAGGCTATAGGCTGAAGGAAACAGATAATTTCTGAACGTTATTTTCTATGTTTAGGACAAAATTTCTGGCCGCTTTAATAACATATTGGCTTATGGGAGTCTTTTCCCTAAAAGCCTTCTACCTTCTATCTTCTACCTTCTACTTTCTACCTTCTACCTAAACCCCTGAGTAGTTGCCATGCTTCACTCATTGCATAGTTCATTGGAAAACCGTGAACCGTAAACCGGCAACCGTGAACCCAATAACCTGGTGATTAATGCGCGATTTTTTAATCAGACCCATAAGGTACCAGGCAGTGGCCAAGTATCTGAGCAAGATACTGATTATCCTTGCAGTCCTGCAACTGGCGCCGATAGCTGTTTCCATTATCTATCAGGAATTCTCTCTAACCGTTATATACATCATAGTAACCCCTTTTATATTTATCATTGGCTATTTCGGGGATAAAAAACTTCCCGAAGTTGACCTGGACATTAAAGAAGCACTGGTATTAGCCAGTTTTATCTATTTTATTCTATCCTTAATAATGGCCACGGTCTGGACGTTTGACGGTCTTCCCTTTCTGGATGCCTTGTTTGAAGCTATGTCCGCTGCTACAACCACCGGACTCAGCACTCTGCCCATAGAGAGTTTGTCGCGTACCACGCTCTTTACTCGATCATTCGTGCAGTGGATCGGCGGCCTCAGCATTGTAGTATTGACTATTTCAGTACTGATAGGGCCGGGGACAACGGCTTATCGGCTATTTACAGTATCCATAGGGGAAACCAAAGTTTCTCCCAGCGCCATCAAAGCAACAAAGATACTATGGCGGGCCTACGCCATTATTACGGCTGCCTGTATGCTGGCTTTTTATTTGAGTGGGATGGATTTATTTCAGGCGATCTGTCAGGCAATGGCAACCATATCTACGGGCGGATTTGGTACTGAAAAAGAAAGCTTTGCTGCCTTTTCGTCTGCGGCCATAATCTTTTGTTCTCTATTTATGGTCATTGGTGCCACCAATCTAAACATGTTTCATCCGCTCAATAAAGTCCATTTGAACGTATTCAAGGATACACAGTGGCGCGTCCTTATCCTTTGCATTGCAGTTCTTATGTTTATTTTTTTCCTGGGCATGATTGAAACATGTTCGTGGAAAGAAGCAATCTATAAATCCTTTTTTCAGACCGTGTCAGCCCAATCTACGAGCGGATTCTCTACCATGGATTTTGCTCAAGCCCCGGCGCTTTCAAAGCTTTCAGCTATATTTTCCATGTTTATAGGCGGTTCTATCGGCTCAACAGCCGGGGGGATAAAAATCTATCGGCTGCTTATATTTATAAAGCTTTTACATATCCTGGTTATCCGTATTCTTCAGCCCAAAGAAGTGATTACGCATTTGCGGGTCAATAATATTGCTTTAAGCCGTGAAGATATTGAAGCAGCTATTGTATCCATCACTTTATTTTTCTTAACAGTATTGATCTCAGTGACCTTCTTTGTAGCGGCTGGTTATAATTTTCTGGATTCGCTTTTTGAGGTGGTTTCAGCTACCGGAACAGTAGGTCTTTCCACGGGCATCTGCGGCCCGGATCTCTCCGAACATTTGAAAATGATTCTTTTCTTTGATATGTGGATGGGGCGGCTCGAAATATTTCCTTTTCTTATTCTTATCTATCCCCGCACCTGGGTGAAACGGAGGATGTAATGAGGGCAATTGTTATTGGCGCCGGCAACATAGGTATTATGGTGGTAAAACGCCTTATTAAATGGAAGGATGAGGTAATCCTTATTGAAAAGGATAAGGATATAGCCGAGATGCTGGCAGACGAACTCGATTGTACGGTAATAAATGGCGATGGTTCAGACCCGGAAACACTGAAGAAGGCCCAGGTAGATGAAGCAGACGTCATAATAGCTCTGACGGGTAATGATCAAAACAATATCATCATTGGATTAATGGCCAGAACATTCGCCGATATCAAAACCTTGATTAAGATAACCAGGCCTGACTTTATCCCGATCAGCAAAAAGCTGGGATTTGACAATATCATCACGCCGTCGGTAACTGCCAGTGTTCAGGCCAGTTACCTTACGCGGGGGCTGAATCTGCTGGAACTCGTTAATATGGTGCCCAGAAAAGCGCGGTTCTACCACTTTTCGGCCAGTGAAACCCTTCACAGAAAAAAGATTGTAGATCTTGCTTTCCCTAAAGATGCCTTGCTTTTTGCCATCTATCGCCAAAAGGACTTCCTTATTCCCAAGGGTGATGTCGAGATTCATAAGGATGACGAATTGGTTTTTATCCTTAAAGAAACAGCCATTGACGAGCTTAAGAATGCGCTGGGAGTGCAATGAGATTGTGATATGCAAATGCAATCTGCATGGAAACCGGCTGATTTTTGGGTTAAGCAGTTGGCAAGAAATCTATACTCAAAACGTCTGGCGAGATAGCCTTTAAGTAGGTTATCCGGTTTTCTGTTTAATATCCAAGTTATTGAAATATAGAGTTAGAAAATTGCTTTTTTGCTAATTTTGAATAGGTGGTCAATAAAAAAACACGATAACGCAGTTTTCGTGTTTTCCCCAATGAGTTGCTCTATTTCAACAGGGGTAAGAATATCAGGTATTGTATGGATCTTTGGGGGCTTTATAATATTAACCCATTGCCAATCAAGTTTGAGCACATACCTCCAATAGAATTGCAGGCCATTTCGATCTATTTTGACTGTGCTCTATGAGTAGGTCTCAACCAGTCTGGCAAAATAGATTTCTAATTGTTCAGGGGTCAATTGATCGGGGCAGCAATCAAAATGTTTACTGATTCGGCGGACAGCCCGAGAGTATGCATCAATGGTTTTCTGACTTTTGCCCTGAAGTTTGAGTGATCTCAGGTGGCGTTGATAGAGTTTCTTAAATCGATTTACTTCTGTTTGATTCATGGTATACTCCTTTTTTAAAAGTGCCCGAAATTGGACAAGTATAGGAGTTATACACTATTTTTGATTTTTTTTCTGCCGCGTAGCGGCTTCGTCCAACAAATTAATAAACCCGCCCGGGCGATAAAACGCCGCCCGGCCGGTTATCGTTGCGCTGGGCATCCACAATCACGCTTGACGTTAATCACGTTATGCGTTATGTATGTAATACATGATCTTATCTTTCAAATGTAAATACACACAAGCACTCTCAAGAGGCCAGCGTGCCAGGCGATTCGTAAATATTGCTAATGTTGCGCGGCGTAAGCTTAGGCAGCTTGAGATCGCTAATCGACTTGAAGATTTGAGAGTACCGCCCGGAAACCACCTTGAAGCGCTCAAGGGTGATCGTTCCGGTCAATACAGCATTCGTATCAACGATCAGTGGCGTGTCTGCTTTTGTTGGACGGATGCAGGTGCAAAAAATGTGGAAATAGTTGATTACCACTGAGGAGAATTTATTATGAGCAAACTCAAATCTATCACTCCTGGTGAGATTCTACTGGAAGAGTTTCTCAAACCTATGGGTATTAGCCAGTATCGTTTGGCCAAGGAAATTAGTGTTCCCGCTCAGCGTATTAGTGAAATTGTAGCAGGTAAACGTTCGATCACAGCTGATACTGATTTACGGTTGTGTCGGTTTTTTGGTTTGTCCAACGGTTATTGGTTGCGTGCTCAAGCTGCCCACGATACAGAAGTTGCAGAACGTACTCTTTATAATATAATAATAAAGATCAAACCTTGGTCTGAGCATGCTGCCCAACCAGGCGCTTGAGCTGGACTGGGCAAAGCCGTGCCGTTTTTGAAAGGCAGTATTTAAGCGGTACTTTTTACCTTTATCATAGTTTTTCGGTTATCGTTGCCCAGCCACTCAGCTTTACGTTAGCGTGCCGCAGTAGATTATAGCTCTACGGAAAAATCCTGAGACTTTATACAAAAATCATAAATCAAAGAAAATCGGCACATTTATATGATTTTACGAGATCGTAGTTTTTTAAGCAGACCGTGTGATATGTTATATCTTGTTGAAATCTAAGCAAAAAGCCATAATGAGAATTGCTGCAACAAGTTTAGGAGACTTGATATTGTTTTCAATATCGTTTATAATATCACCATGAAAATACCAAGCATAGTTCTTGATACCAACGTTATTATCTCCGCTCAACGTTCCAAAAGAGGTGCTTCGGCAAAAGTGATGTCTCTAATTGGCACAGGGTGCTTTGAAATCCATCTGTCTGTGTCGTTAGTACTTGAATATGAGGATGTACTTTGTCGCCAAAGCAATGTTTTGAGATTAACTCAAGAAGATGTGACCGATTTGATTGATGCTTTGTGCGCTTTATCGCATCACCATAAAATTCACTTTTTGTGGCGCCCTCAACTCCGTGATGCAGGAGACGAATTGGTATTGGAATTGGCAGTAGCTGCAAAGTGCAGTTACATTGTAACGTACAACCTAAAAGACTTTGTTGGTGCAGAGAAATTCGGACTGAAAGTAGTCACGCCAAAAGCATTTTTGCAGGAGATAGGTGAATTGAAATGAGTATGATGAGTTTAAGGCTCCCAAAGTCGATGTATGGTGATTTAAAAGATGTCGCCAAAGTAGAAGGTGTCTCAATGAATCAGTTTGTCATGATTGCCATTGCCGAGAAGATAGCCTTGTTGAATGGGTTGGACTATTTGGGCAAAAGAGCCAAGCGGGGTAGTCGGGAGAAATTGCTATCGGTGTTGGCAAAGTCGCCAGATGTCGAACCAGAGGAGCATGATAGATTGTAATTCGTTTGAGATAAGAAGGGAGGAATGCATGTATTTATCAGTCAAAAGTGTAAAGCCACTTGATGGATACATGCTTGGGGTCATTATGTTGCGAGTCTGATTATGTTGTGGGTTTTAGGTTTTAAATATCCTTTTAATTCCTCTTATTCCATTTAGTTCTTTTAATTCCTTTGGACGCGGTGTATTCTTCAATTGATTGGAGTACTATAAATATCTCAAAGTCTTGTTTATCAACCTCCAGAGCCTTTACATAAGAGGATTTTATGAAAAAGCCATGGTGTCCCTTACGTTCAACCGTATGCAAATTTCGATGATT
>JAUWFS010000212.1:0-5576 GCA_030606805.1 Deltaproteobacteria bacterium | reverse complement strand
ATAATAACAGGAACTTATGAAAAGCCCGCAACATAACTTAAAATGACTCGCAACATAATAATGTGGTTATCTTAAACGTATCCACCAATGGCAAATCATCGAAATTTGCGTACGGTTGAACTCAAGGGACACCATGGCTTTTTCATAAAATCCTCTTATATAAAGTCTCCGGAGGTTGATAAACAAGACTTTGAGATATTTGTAGTACTCCAATCAATTGAAGAATACACCGCGTCCAAAGGAATTAAAAGAACTAAATGGAATAAGAGGAATTAAAAGGATATTTAAAACCTAAAACCCACAACATAATCAGACTCTCAACATAATGACACCAAAATTTGCTCTGCTGATTTTGAAGTAAGAATTGATGATAACACAAAAGAATTAGAAGTGTTATCCTGCCCCAATAAACAAGAGCCTCTTGATCAACAAAGAAGTGATAAAGGGCATATCCTGGTACATTTTGAAAGTGAGACCTGTTCCCAGTGTCCCTTGCAAGACCGCTGTCCGGTGAAAATTGGCGTCAAAGTATCTACGTTAACGATAAGCGAAGAACAATATGCCAAGATCGAACAATTCTGTTGTAGATTGTATTTGCATTTCACAAATATTTAAGCGTTTCAATTTTTTACATGAAAGCAGAGAGCATCGGTTTTCAGCTAATTCGAACTGATACAATATGTTGGGAATTTCTTTTGATTTTGTTACTCTTTTGAAAATGATTTGACAAAATGCATAGCACTTTGTAATACTATTTGACAAAATGTATGCCTTCTTGTTAAAAACACAAACATAAGTATTTCATGAGCACATGCAAAATGAATATCTCGGAGATCCTTGAACTGAACGAGCGAGCAAAGGAGGATGGCAGAAACTTCCCCAGGGCTCGACAACTTTTCAGTCAAATCCAATCGGAACCGGGAAGACACTTCATAGGCATAGTCGGACCACGGGGCGTGGGGAAAACTGTATTGCTCAAGCAATTGGCTCTGTCCGAGCCTGACTCATTTTACCTTTCTGCTGATACTCCGGCAGAGTCGGATCTTTTCCAAATAGCCAGGATTCTTTCGGAGCAATACAAGATAAATATTCTTTTAGTAGATGAAATCCATTTCTGCAAAACCTATGCAAAAGATTTGAAAAAAATATATGATTTTCTCAATATCCGTGTAGTATTTACCAGCTCTGTTTCCCTGTCTCTTTTTGATTCCGCCTATGACCTATCCCGCAGGATAGTGCTTCGATATCTGTTCCCTTTTTCATTCCGAGAATACCTGCTGTTTACAAAGCAGATTGAAATTCCCCAACTTACCATAAACGACATTATTGAAGGGCGGTGGACGGCAAATCATATGAGATACAACTATGTGTTTGACGAGTATTTGCAGGGCAGGCTTTTCCCTTTTTCTCTGGAAGAACCGGATTGTGTGCCACTTCTCCGCAATATATGTTCAAAGGTCATACGCAGAGACATACCAATGGTTTCCAATCTTCGATTTGACGATATTGAAAAAATCGAAAGAACTTTGAAATTCATTGGGAGATCAGAGGTTGACGGGGTCAATTTTTCATCGATTTCCAGAAATCTTGGCATAACAAAATACAAGGCTGCGCTGTATGTCAAGCTTCTTGAGCAAGCCTTTATTCTAAATCCTGTTTATCCTAAGGGAACCAATGTCCTCAAAGAACCCAAGGTTTTGATGTTCCTCCCATTCCGTCTCCTTTACCGAGATTGGTCTCAGTGTGTTGGAGCTATCAGGGAAGACTTTTTTGCGGAGATGATGACAATGAAAGGTTTGCGGTTCCATTACTTAAAGACTAAGCGGGGAGCGAAAACCCCTGACTTCCTTGTAGAACAGGGGCAGGAAAGTGTTGTTATTGAGATAGGGGGCAAAGGGAAAGGCAGAGAACAGTTTAAGGGGATCAAGGTGCAAAAAAAACTAATTTTATCCCATTCTGCCGAGGTGACAGGTAACAAGAGACCGCTTTCCCTTCTTGGTTTTGTTGTGTAATAGCAGAGATCATCGGTTTCCAACGAACCCGAAGGGTGAACAAATCATAAAGAAATTTGTTGTAAATTCCACAGGAAGCCGGCGAATTGTCGTCCCCCGATCCCTCTTGACAGGGCGTGTTCTCCATTGTAGTACCTAAAAACTGGTCCGGCAGTTTTAACTTTTTACTGGAATTGTTGAGAAAATGACTGAACACGAAGACTTCAATCAATTCAACGAGGGCAGTGTTGTTTCTATTCGTGGCAGCGTGGTTGATGCTCATTTTCCGCAAAGACTCCCTCTTGTTCACAACCTGTTGAGAACCGGCAAAGACGGCAGCATAGCCATTGAGGTGAAAACCCATCTTAATACTGAGATGGTTCGCGGGGTCGCACTGACTTTGACCCAGGGATTGGCCCGCGGTTCTCTGATCATTGATACTGGCCAACATTTGAATGTGCCGGTAGGGAAGCGTCTGCTTGGCAGGATGTTCAATGTGTTCGGAGAACCCATCGATCGGAAAGGGGAAATAAGGGGGGGGGAATGGCGTTCTATTCATCGAAACCCTGCGCCCATTGATCAGCGGGCAACCATATCCGAAATTTTTGAAACCGGCATAAAAGCCATTGACGTCCTGGCCCCCCTGGAGAGGGGCGGAAAGGCCGGACTTTTCGGTGGAGCCGGTGTCGGCAAGACCGTGATTATTACGGAAATGATCCATAACACCGTGGGCCATCACCAGGGGGTAAGCATCTTTTGCGGCATCGGTGAACGCTGCCGGGAGGGTGAAGAGCTTTACCGAGACATGAAGAATGCCGGAGTGATGGACAACACTGTCATGGTGTTTGGTCAAATGAATGAACCGCCGGGCGCCAGGTTTCTGGTAGGCCATGCGGCCTTGACCATGGCTGAATACTTTCGGGATGATGCCAGGCAGGATGTTTTGCTCCTGATCGACAATATCTTTCGTTTTATCCAGGCAGGATCAGAGGTATCCGGGCTTATGGGACAGGTTCCTTCCCGCCTTGGGTATCAGCCGACTCTGGGAACGGAATTAGCCAAACTTGAAGAGCGCATATGCAACACCGCAGCCGGCGCTATTACCTCTACTCAGGCCGTGTATGTTCCGGCAGATGATTTTACGGACCCTGCGGCAGTTCATACCTTTGCTCATCTGTCTGCTTCTATTGTGCTGTCACGTAAAAGGGCCAGCCAGGGGCTCTATCCTGCCATTGATCCACTCCTGTCCAGGTCCATGATGCTGGTGCCCCTTATCGCCGGAAAGAGACACTTCCATGTGGCACAGGAGGTTCGTAAGACACTGGCAACCTACGAGGAACTTAAAGACATCATTGCCATGCTGGGGTTAGAAGAACTTTCCCGGGATGACAGGCGGATCGTGTATCGTGCCCGGCGATTGGAACGGTTTATGACACAGCCATTTTGCACAACAGAACAGTTCACCGGCCATAAGGGGAAAATGGTTAATCTGGAAGATGCTATAGATGGTTGTGAGCGCATTTTAAATGATGAATTTTCCGATTATCCGGAGAGTTCGCTTTATATGATCGGAAAAATCAGCGAAGCAAAAAAAGCATGAAACTCAAGGTCTTACTTCCATCACATATTCTTGTTGACCAAGAGGTTATCAAGGTGATTGCCGAGGCTGAAAATGGCTCTTTTTGCCTCTTGCCGCGTCACATTGATTTTGTAGCAGCCCTTGTTCCTGGGCTCTTTTCTTTTGTAACAGCTCAGGGCGTTGAACAATTTCTCGCTGTAGATGAAGGAGTTCTGATCAAATGCAGTGGTGAAGTTCTGGTTTCAACAAGAAATGCTGTGATCGGGCCTGACCTGGGAATGTTGAAACAGACAATTCAAAAACAATTTGTTGAGCTTGACGATCGGGAAAAGACATCTCGTTCAGCGCTGGCAAAACTTGAGGCTAATTTTGTCAGGCGATTTATGGAATTGAAAAAACCGGGGTAAGGGCAAGTCCATGAAAAATGAGTATCAGAGAAGATCGGAAAAACTAAGCAAAGCGGTGGGGGGTAAAGAAGTCCGCAAGATAAGGGCACGTCGCGAAAAGAACAATGACGTCTGGTTTGGACTGGGCATGTTCGGCCTTGTCGGCTGGTCGGTAGCCGTTCCCACATTGATCGGCATTGCACTGGGCATCTGGATAGATCTGAAATGGCCGAGTCGCTATTCGTGGACACTCATGCTTCTTATTATCGGCGTCATCCTTGGCTGTTTGAATGCCTGGTTTTGGATTACGTGCGAACGAAAGAAGATATAGACTTTCAGATAAATAATTTCACTGTGTTATCAGTCGTCGACGTATAACTAATACGCCTTCCTCCTTCCGGCCTTGTGAAATTAATTATCTGAAAGTCTATAGATGACAGGAGATATTGATTTTTGGCAGCTACCTTGATATTTATATTAGCATTTGCAGCAGGTATCGGACTCGGGATATTTTATTTTGGCGGCCTCTGGTTGACAGTGCGGCGACTCCCCGCGGCGCGACATCCTGTTCTTTTAAGCTTTTGCAGTTTCTTCTGCCGACTGGTGGTGGTTCTGGCCGGCTTTTATTTTGTTATGGACGGTCATTGGCAGCGGCTGATTGTTTGCATGTTGGGTTTTTTAGGGATGCGGAGCATCCTTGTGCGTCTTTGGGGTCCGGAAAAATGCATATAACTCCTGATACTTTAATTATCTTTCAATGGGGTCCTGTTTCACTGAATGCAACCATTCTCTTTACATGGTGCGTAATGGTTTTGATGGTTGTCGGCTCCTGGCTGATAACCCGAAAGCTTTCCACGGAAACCCATTTGTCTCGATGGCAGAACCTGATTGAAGTTTTGGTGACCGGTATGAGGGATGAAATCCGCGACATTAGCGGCCAGGACCCTGGCAGGTACCTTTCTTTTGTGGGTACGCTCTTCTTATTTATAGCTGTTTCGAATTTTCTTGGCATTGTTCCCGGTTATGTGCCGCCCACAGGCTCTTTTTCAACCGCGGCAGCGCTTGCCCTGTGCGTCTTTGTAGCTGTTCCCCTCTATGCTATTTCCCAAAAAGGTCTTTCCTACTTGAAAGAATACATCGAGCCCTCTATATTTATGCTGCCGTTCAATATTATCGGGGAGATATCGCGCACCTTTGCACTGGCGGTTCGACTTTTTGGAAACATTATGAGCGGTACGATTATCGCTGCAATCCTGCTTGCCATTGCGCCTCTTATCTTTCCGGTTCTCATGCAGGTTTTAGGGCTTTTGATCGGATTAATTCAGGCATATATCTTCGCAATCCTGGCTATGGTATATATCGCTGCCGCAACTCATGTGCAGCGCAAGGAAGAAGAAACCGGCCGGCAAAGCGAGAAAGGAGATTTATCAGATGGATAATGTTAGTATTATTGGAGCCATATCCATTATTGTTTCCGGACTGACTATGGCCATCGGTTCGATTGCTCCTGCGCTGGGAGAGGCGCGGGCACTTGTCCAGGCATTAAGTTCCATTGCGCAGCAGCCCGATGAGACCAATACTATTACCAGGACTTTGTTTGTAGGTATGGCTATGGTGGAA
>JAUWFS010000107.1:0-11025 GCA_030606805.1 Deltaproteobacteria bacterium | reverse complement strand
TCAGCAAAATCTTTGGTTACATATAACATTTTGAAACGGACTGGAAAAACGGAATGAACGTAGAAATGCCTGCAAATAATGACAAACCAAATAACCTGGATGGTGGACCTAAGGATTACCGGAAAGCGGTTAAGGAGCGGGTTAAGAAAGAGGCCGCTGGCCTGGCTGCTGTTAAAAAAACGAAGGATGCGAGCGGGGATCGGCGCGACGGAAAAATCGTATCAAAGTTTGTCTATGAGTGCCTTTATGCAAATGAGCTGGGCGATGGCATGTTGTATGCCACTATTCACAAAAATAAATTCCTTTACAATAAATCCGCCGGGAGTTGGCTGACCTGGACTGGTCATTATTGGGAAGATGATATAATGTCTAGGTCCCAGGCAATGGTCGAAGATGTGGCGTTGCGATATGAGGAAGAGGCGCGAGATCTGGTTGAGGCTATAGGGGCGGCGAATAAAAAGGGAGACAAAGATCAAGCCGCGGCGCTTCAAGATACCCAGAAATATATTTACAAGCGCGTGGGTCGCTTGCGGTCAGATCGCGGTCGCACAAATTGCCTGAAGTTTGCGCACACAAATCCCGTTAATGGCCTGGCGATCCGGGGAGATGAATTTGATATGCATCCATATTTATTCGCCTGTCAAAATGGGGTAATTGATTTGCGTACCGGTTTATTCCGCCCAGGCCATCCAGATGATTATATCAGCAAAGCCAGCCCTGTTGAATGGACCGGCATTGAAACCCCGGCCCCGAATTGGGAAAAGGCGCTAAAAGAGATTTTTCAAGATCGTCAACCACTAATCGATTTTATTAGTCGATTATTTGGATATAGTATGGCGGGCCTCACAGTCGAAGCCTTTTTACCGGTTTTGTTTGGTCAGGGCCGCAATGGAAAAAGCACTATTGTAGAAACTATCTCACATATTATGGGTAAGATGGCCATTCCAATCCGGGCGGAAATGCTTCTCGATCAAGGGCATCTTCAAAGTAGTGCCGCGGCCTCTCCCGATATCATGTCTTTACGAGGTACCCGCCTGGCCTTTGCCGGCGAGACCGAATCAGGCCATCGATTTTCCACCTCAAAAATTCAATGGTTAACCGGCTCTGACACAATGACCGGTAGATATCTTTATGACCGGCGCGATGTTGAATTTACACCTACCCACACCTTAATTCTGCTTACCAATCATAAACCGGCTGTTAATGATAACGATTTCGCTTTCTGGGAACGTGTATGTTTAATCCCATTCCCGCTTAGTTTTGTCACCCGCAAACCGGATCAGGAAAACGAGCGCCCGGCGGATATACATCTGCGCGATAAACTTTTTTCAGAAGCTTCTGGCATTTTAGCCTGGCTGATTCGTGGATTTATGCAATGGCAGGAATGCGGCCTTGACCCGCCGCCCGAAGTGATCGACGCCACGCGAGAATATCGCAAAGATGAAGATCTGATCGATCATTTCATCACCGAGTGTTGTTACATAGATCCCAGCGCGGAAACCCCTGCAAAAGATTTATACAGCACTTTTAAGAAATGGTGGGAAGAAAATGTATCCCGAAAAGCAATCAGCCAAAAACGTTTCGGCGGCATGATGGTTAAGAAATTCAAACGCTTAAAGTCCGGCATATATATGTATTTGGGTATAGGTATTAATGATGAATACAGCTAAGAAGAGGTTTGGACGATTGATTTTTGATTGTAAAATAAGAAAGGTGAGTGTTATTCGCAGGTTATCTCTGTTTTGTTTGATTTCATGGGACGATAGAGGGGTTAATCCTACTAACTCTCTACAAACACTATAGGGTTTTTCATTTCAGTAGTTTATAACATTAACCCCTCTATCGTCCAAAAAGAATAAAAAAAGAAAGTAAGTAGTTAATATAATAATAAAAAACAATCTGGACGATTGAAAAAGAATAAAAAAAGAAAGTAAGTAGTTAATATAATAATAAAAAACAATCTGGACAACTAAAAAAGAGGTTAAAATGAAAAAATTATCAGTTAAAATTGAAGGAACAAGCCCTTTATTACAGCATCGTTTTGATGTCGTAGATGTGGATTTAAAAAGTAAAAAGAAAAATTTAAAAAAGAATGAAGACCTTGTTGAAGAATATCTTTATATGAATGATGGGAAAGTATGCCAACCAGCAGAGCATATAATCGCTGCTTTAAAAAAGGCCGGAGCAAAATTCCAGATTCCCGGACAGGGGAAATTAACTTATAAAAATCTTGTAGGTTCAGGTGTTATTATCATTGATCCATATATGATTGAACATGAAAATCAAAATTGGATATCTGATAGGCGTCCGGTTGTAGTCCAGCGGGCAAGGATAATTCGAACGAGGCCCAAGCTTGAAAAATGGGCATTATCTTTTCAGATTGAATATGATGATGAAGAAATATCGAAAGAAGTGATTAATGAACTCCTGGTATTCGCTGGCAAAAGAGTAGGAATAGGTGATTATAGACCTGAAAAAGGCGGCCCTTTTGGCAGATTTATTGTAACGATGTTTAAATAAATTTATTAAGGCACGGTGGGGCTGGGCAAGGCATGGCGAGGCGTGGCAAGGCAAGGTAAGGTTTTTTATAAATTAAATCGTAATGATATTAAACAAATATATTAAGGTGAGGCGCGGCATGGCAAGGTCGGGCTGGGCAAGGTGAGGCACGGCATGGCAAGATCGGGCTGGGCAAGGCATGGCAAGGCAAGGTTTTTAAAATATGCAAATATCTGAAGACAAAATATTAGAGATTAAGCGGGCGGCTGATATTCATGATGTTGTTAGTGAGTATGTCGCTTTGAAAAAGGCCGGGAAGGATTATGTCGGGCTGTGTCCTTTTCATGACGAGAAAACACCTTCGTTTTCCGTGAGCACTGAAAAGCAGATGTATTTTTGTTTTGGATGCGGGACCGCGGGCGATGTTTTTGAATTCCTGATGAAAAAAAACGGCATGTCATTTTTAGAATCCGCGAAACAGCTTGCCGCCAAGTATGGAATTGAGATCTCGGAAGGCGGCGCTCCGATTACATATGGCGGAACACCTAAGCCACCTGGGAGAACCAGAGGTCAGAAGTCAGAGGTCAGAGGTCGGAAAGAACCAGAAGTCGGAGGTCAGCCGTCTTCGCAAAGCTTCGCCGCGCCAGGGAGGTCAGAAGTCGAAAGTCGACCAAGCGAGCTTTGGCAGGAAAAGGCTGGCAAGCTTGTTGCGTGGGCACATGAAAAATTGCTTGCGAATTCAGAGCAGCTTAAAATCCTTGCCGATAGGGGTATTAAAATCGAAACAATCAAGCACTTTCGCCTTGGCTGGAATCCCGGTAAAAATGGAAAAGACCTATTCCGCCCGCGTGAGTCCTGGGGTTTGCCGACCGAAATGAAAGATAGTCGCAAGAAAAAGCTATGGTTACCCATCGGCCTGGTTATCCCGATGTTTGTCCGTGATCATGTTCACCGGCTTAGAATTCGGCGGCCAGATGGAAGCAAGCCCACATATTATATTATTCCCGGGTCCTCAATGGCTACCTGGGTCATGCAGAAATCCCTCCGCGTATATATAATTGTCGAATCAGAATTAGATGGCATCCTATTATGGCAGGAAGCTCGTGATATAACCGGTATTATTTCAGTAGGCTCCTCATCCACCCGTCCGGATCTCGCTGTTATTAAATTGTTGCAGAAATCTTCCTGGATATTAAACGCCCTCGATTTCGATCAAGCCGGTGCAAACGCTCTTTTATGGTGGACAAGCCATTTCTCACAGCATCACCGCTGGCCGGTACCTACAGGCAAGGATCCGGGCGAAGCATGGCAGGCAGGTATCAATCTCAAAGAATGGACTATATCCGGCTTCCCGTCAGGATGGCAAACACCGGTTGGACAATTTTCTTTTGAAAGTGAAAAAAAAGCAAAAAACGACTTAAATAAAAATGAATCTGTCCAAAATAAAAACAGAGACAGGGCAGAGATAAGGGGAGAGGCTAAAGTCCAGCCACAGGGGCACTCAGGAAGCCAGCCTGTAGATATAAGCCCCTTGCTCGCTGACAGCCTGGAAAAACTGGAAAAACTATTAAAACAGTATCCGGTAACAATATCATCAACAAAAGAGCGGGTTTATCTGCGAGAGGCCATGTCCTGGGTAGAAAAAAACCCGGAAGTATCAAAAGAAATATCAAATCTCGTCTTCATGACTCCGGATGTGTTCGATTATATCTGCATGCATCCGGCGAAGATAATCACAGGAGATAATTTAATTCACTATGCAAGCAGATAAAAATGACGCCATGATTGAGGCCAGAGATAATAATTGCACGAATCGTAGTCCGTGTTTGATCTGTCCGCATCGGGATATGGATAAAAATAAATGTAGCCTGCTATGTTTGCGGTTGGCGGCATATAATAGCGGTGAGTCATGGGAAGGAAAGCCTTTGCCGTATATCGCCAAGCAGGGCAGGATCAAGAAGGAAAATAAAATGGAAGATAAGAGCCAGAGGTCAGAGGTCGGAAGTCAGAGGTCAATGGAAAAAGAAACACTTATCAATACGCCTGTAGAGAAAGGCGCGGCGGGAGTCGCGGTGGAAAGTCAAAAAAAGAGAGCATATCATAAAACAACAATTCAGCCTGGTACCGTTAAGCAAGCCAGAGGACTATTAAATAAAGAGACAGGCGGAATATGCCTCATTGATGATTGTGATGGAAAAGATAAACTGATTCGTGGATTATGTTCTAAACATTATCAGGCATGGAGAAAGGGATTAATAAGGCATCCGATTCTCGGCGAGTTCACAATATGGCAGGCAAAGAGCCGGAGATCAGAAGCCAGAGGTCGGAAGTCAGAGGTCAGAGATCAGAAGCCAGAGGTCGGAAAGGACATAGAAAGAAGGAGCCGGGTTTCGCAAAAAGCTACGCCGATCAAGGAGAAAAAAATGAGTAAAGATTCAAAGGCATCTTATTATGATGCAGGCGGGATAGAAACGCTGGATATTATTAAAGCAAAGCTGACGCCGGAACAATACAAAGGCTATCTTTTAGGCTGCTCATTAAAATATCAGTGCAGATTAATGCACAAATTTGATGACAAAGATAGAATAAGAGACGCAGAGAAGGCGGCTAATTATAGTTTGTGGCTGTTGGAAGCGTTTAAGGAATGAATATCGAATGAAAAATAAAACAAACCGAGAAATAATTATGTCTCGAAATATGAGTTTTTCAATCACCACTAAGCAGGCGCGAAATAAAACCAAAACTGTAACCCGGAGAATAGGTTGGTGGTTTTTAAAGCCGGGGGATATTGTTCAGCAGGTTGAAAAAGGAATGGGTTTAAAAAAAGGTGAAAAGGTTAAGAAAATCCATCTCATTAAAATCAAATCGGTCAGGCCCGAACCTCTTTACAATATAGACAAAGCCGATTGCGCTCGCGAGGGTTTCCCTGGCTGGACTCCAGGAGAGTTTATCAGAATGTTTTGTACCCACAATAAATGTAAAAGTCATACAGAAGTTAATCGGATTGAATTTGAATACATCTGAAAAATCACTTGAAGGCCGTTTGTTGGTATTAACGGAGCTTGAAAAAGATACTCTGCAGCGGATGAAAAAGGAGCCTACCAGGGCTAATATCGATGCGTGGAGCGATGCAAGCAAGAAGCTTGCGGAATTGCTGGAGGGTGACAAAGAGCCGTCGTTTGCGAACCGCATTGAGGCCTTGGCGTGGTTGCAGCGGCAGGGGTTTAAGCTTGCGAAGTCGAAATTGTATCAGGATTGTAAGCGTGGATTGCTGAAGCTACAGGATGACGGATCTGTATTCGAGGCGGATCTTAAAAAATATGCCCGCAAAGTAGGCTTGAATCAACTATCCAAAACCCCGGACGTGGATCCAAACAATCTGCAATCACAGAAAGCAGAGGCAGAAATTGATAAACTTCGAGCCCAGGTGAATTTATATAAGTTTCAGCTTGACGAAAAGCAACGCAAATATGTGTCCCGTGACGATTTTGAAATGGAGTTTGCGGCTAAAATCGCAGTCCTGAAATCCGGCTTGGAATACGAAATACATTCCAGCGCTCCTGATTTGATTGCATTAATTTTAAAGAGCACCCCGGAATCCGTCCAGCAAAAACTAATCAACAAAAGACAGCAGGATCTTGATCGGCAATTTAACGACTTTGCAAATATCAAGAAATTTCAAGTGGTTTTTGCAAAAGAAGATGAGGACCAGCGGCCAGAAGTCGGAGACCAGAGGTCAGATTAATCTCACGCCCCTGTCGCAGCGGACGCGAGCACGGCGAGAAGGCGCCAATAAAAAAACAGGAAATTTGAAAATGTGGTTACGAACGAATACTGTACCAATATGGTATATCCATGAACTAAGGGGTGTATGTTATGTCTCTTGGGTTTCGTCTGCGGATAAGGCGAATGCGCTGGTTTTTTCTGAAAACGGATCGGATCGGAATTCTTTTAACTGTGAACTGTGAACCGACTCGCCGTGCTTGCGCACTGTCGCAGCAGGTAACCGTAAACCAAAGCGAAGCGCCCTGGCTTCCTTTATCTGTCAAAGACAAAATCACCCGTGAGGGCAATATCGTATATGTCGGCAGTTTCTCCCGTGGTGATAAGAAAGTTATGCGGGCGCGGCGGGCTGTGAAGCCGAGTAAGTGGGCGGAAGATCATCGTATTCTTACCATGAGCGTCAAAAACGGTCCCTGGCGCAATGAGGTTACTCCGTATCTTGTAGGGATTATGGATGCAGCCGCGTTCCCGTCTGTACGGGATATCGATATTTGCAAGGCCCCGCAGACCGGCGTGAGTGAGGCTTCTCATAACTTTGTAGGTTATTCAATCGACAGAGATCCCGGGCCTGTACTTTATATCTATCCTGATGAAAAAACAGCGCAGGAAAATTCAAAAGATCGAATCTTGCCTATGATTACATCCAGCGCCCGGCTTCAATCGTACCTGACAGGAGCCCAGGATGATACTGCAATGCTCAGGATTGGTTTGGCACATATGCCTATATACATGGCCTGGTCCCGTTCCGCTTCCAGACTAGGAAATAAACCTATTAAAATTGCCATAAGCGATGAGATCGATAAATATATAGATCCCCCCCGGAGAGAAGCAAAGGCGCTCGATTTAATCGATAAGCGGCTAATTACCTATAAAAAATTGAAGAAAAGCAAACACTGGAAGATCTCCACCCCTACTTGGGAAATCGGTCATATCTGGCAGGCGCTTATTAATGACGCCGAGGTAGTTTTTGATTATCATGTCAGGTGCCCTTTTTGTAATGAACTGCAGTTAATGACATTTAAACAGATTAAATGGTCCAGGCTTCGCTCCGCTTCGCCGGGCAAGCCCCAAAACTTCGCCGCACCAGGGAAGCCGGAAAATTCCTTTCTTGAGAGGGGCGGACGCGAAGCGGACGGGGTGTGTGAATCCGAAGGCTCTCACCCTGAACCCAAGACAGTAAAATCTAAACAGCTTGCCTGGTATGAGTGCCTGCATTGCAAAGCAAAATGGAGTGACGATGATAGAGACAGAGCGGTTCGTAATAATAGCGAATGGAGAGCCCGTCCAGCAGATTGGGTATCTAATCCAGAATGGCAGCAGGATGAAGCTGGTCTAGAATTATTCAAGTATCTGCGCAAATACCACCCTGCTGAAATCGGTTTCCATGTCCCATCCTGGATCTCCTATTTTGTGAGTTTGTCTGACCCCGCAGCGGCCTTCATAAAATGGATTAGAACAAAAAAAAGAAATGCGCTTAAAGATTTTCGCAATGGCCATGAAGCTATGCCGTTTGCCGAAATCATAGCAGAACGCTCCGAAGATGCAATCCTTGCCCTGTGTGATGACCGCCCGCGGGGAATTGTGCCTGCAGACGGGGTTGTGGCGGGCCTTACTATGGCGGCTGATACCCAGGATAACGGGTTTTGGTATGAAGTACGCGCCTGGGGCTGGGGATTGGTACAGGAGAGCTGGGGAATCCGTGAAGGTTTTGTGCCCACCCTTACAGCACTTGAACAAATCTTTTTTGATGATGAATATTTAGACGCAGACGGCAACCAGTATATCATTCAAGGCCGTGTTATCGATGCCATGGGACATCGCACAAAAGAAATTTATGAGTGGTGCAGTCAGCATCGCAGGGTTTTCCCATTCAAGGGCGAACAAAAAATGAATCATCCGTTTGCATTTACAAAACGTTTGCATTACCCAAATACAAAGATCCCCATCCCCGGCGGCGTTAATCTTTTGAGGGCAAACGTCAATTATTACAAAGATGATCTTGCAGGCAAGCTGGAAACAGCCCCGGCAGATCCCGGAGCCTGGCATTTGCACAGCAAAACAAGCAGAGACTGGGCCATGCAGATGACAGCAGAATATGTAAACGAAAAAGGCTTATGGGAATGCCAGACATCCAGAGACAACCACGCCTGGGATGTAAGCGTGTATAACCTCGTGGTTGCCGATGTGTTAGGCATTAAATTCTGGAAAAGAAAAGGCGAACAAGGTACTGGAACGGCAAAGAAAGTTCGTAGAGTGATTTTTAAAGGGATAGAGAATAGAGAATAGCTCACGCCAAGGCGTTAAGGAAAAATATGAATAAAAAAATAATTGATGGGATTAGGCAATATTATCAGTTGCCGAACGAGGTAACGGATAAGCAGATTGCCGAAAATCTAAAAGATTCGTTTGGCGCAGTTGCCGTGAATTTGGATATTGCCAAAAAAAACTTAATGAAGGCTTTTGGAGAGGTTTGATATAGTAAACTTTTTGTTGATAATTGAAAATAAAACTTGACAAATATTAACAAACGATTAATATTAAATTATGGCTTACGTAAATACACGTGAAGCCGTTCGCAGATTAGGTGTACATCCGAATACACTAAGGAATTGGGCAAATGCTAATAAGATCAAACATATTAGAACACCAGGAAAACAGCGCCGATATAATGTCGATGATTTCCTCGGAGAGCGGAAGGAGGCCGCGACAATATGTTATTGCCGAGTTTCCAGCTATAAGCAAAAAGACGATCTTGCAAGGCAAATCCAATTTATGCGAAATCGGTTTCCAGGCGCAAAAATCATTAAAGACATCGGATCAGGCATTAATTTCAAACGAAAAGGTTTGCAAACCATTTTGGAACGAACAATGCAAGGAGATCGCATCCGGCTTATATCTGCCCACAAAGATAGATTATGCCGATTTGGATTTGATCTCATCAAATGGATTATTGAAAGAAATGGTGGCGAACTCCTGGTTCTCAACAAAAATGATCTCTCACCCGAAGAAGAACTCACACAAGACTTGCTCACTATCTTGCACGTGTTCTCCTGTAGAATGCATGGACTCAGAAGTTACAAAGACAAAATTGCTAAGGATTTCACCGACAAAGAACCAAAAGAAACTTTTTAAAACGTGGACTGATTGTAATCGATTTGTTTTTAACCAAACGTTTGGTTATATCCGATCTTGCATAGGATTTTCGCCTTCGTGGATGGATATTAAAAAAGAGATGTTAAAACACCTTCCCCTTTGGGCAAAAGCTGTACCTTTTCAAATTAAAGGCATTGCAATTAAAGATGCTTGTAATGCTTTTTGGAAAGCTCATGGTAATCCTAAATTCAGAACAAGAAAGAAATCTGAACAAAGTTGTTTTATCCCCAAATCAGCGTTGAGTTCTACAGGCATTTATCCAAGAATTTCAGGTAAAGGTTTATATTTTAACGAAAAGTTACCAGACAAGCATAAAGATTCCCGTTTGATCTGGCGATATGAAAAGTGGTGGATAGCTGTTCCGTACAAAGAAAAATTAGCCGCAGGCGAAAACCAAGCCAGGATAGTTTCTCTTGACCCAGGAATTCGGTCATTCATCACTTTTTTTTCGCCGGGATATAGCGGGCATCTCGGCCAAGGAGATTTTAGCCGTATTCAGCGTTTGTGTCAGCATTTAGATGGTTTGATATCAAAACGTGATTTAGCGAAAAATAAACAAAAATGTAGATCCTTGACAAAAGCATCTCGCAAAATGCGCGCTAAAATCAAACATTTAATAATAGAACTTCATCATAAAACTGCTAAATTTCTAACTGATAATTTCGATATAATTTTGCTTCCCACTTTTGAAACAAAACAAATGACGAGTAAGATTAAACGAAAATTGCGCAAAAAAAGTGTGCGCTCTATGTTAACTTTTTCACATTACAAATTTAAACAATTTCTTAAATGGAAAGTCTTTCAAACTGGGAAACAGGTTGTTGATTGTGATGAAGCATATACCAGCAAAACACATCCACAAACAGGTGAAATCAAAAATATTGGCTCTGCGAAGTGGATTAAGTTGCTGGATGGGTCAAGAGTTTCAAGAGATATCACAGGCGCTTTCAATATCCTTTTGAAAGCTTTGGTAGATCCACCCGCAGGTTTTTTCTGCGCAGTTAACTTTTGTTAAGAAAAAAGGATCGGAAATAATCCTAAACGGGCCGGAATGAAGGGCCGAAAGTGTAAGCTGCTTGCATCAGGCAAAATGAATTTCGTGTTTATAGAATTTACCGATAATGGCCAGAGAGAAATAGTCAGCAGATGTGCCTTGAGACGTATAAATGTCGAATAAGAATCAAAAGAAAATACTGATAGGTTGCGATGAAATAATGTCATATATTGGTGTTTCAAGGCCGCTTTTCTATGTTTTTTTAAAAAAAGGAATGCCCTCTCGTCTCATAAATAATCGCTGGTATGCCCATGTTGACAATCTGGACAATTTTTTTAAAAAAATAACCCTGTTTCGAGAAAAAAACATCCCCGAAAATGCTGAATAATTTCACGCAAAGGCGCAAAGACGCAAATTTAAAAAAAACTAAAAACAAATTTTCTGTCTATCATACTGTTATATTTGGAGGCAATAAATGTTCGATGAAATATTAGAAGACCTATATAAAATTCAACAGAAAATTGAAGCTATGGACGACCCAACGGATGATGAAAATATAAGGGCTATGATTGGTAAAGCTCATTATTTTTTAGAAG
>JAUWFS010000170.1:0-7363 GCA_030606805.1 Deltaproteobacteria bacterium | reverse complement strand
CATGTCAGGCACTTATGCAATATCTATGGCGCTCCACCATGTTTGAAATTTTGAATTTTGGTCATTCGTATTTGTTTCTGATTTCGAGCTTCGTGCTTCGAATTTATTGAAAATTGAATAAGTAAGCAATTCTTGTGAATTAAGTAGATTATCGAGGCGTATGAGAGGGCACTATCTTTTTTATCTTCAGAAGGAGAATCCGAAAAAACCACATCACAATTTTATTCTAATCGGGAAACTTTCGGGGAAACTTCAGCAGCTTCTCAAATACGTCCATGGCTGCGTTCCTGACTTTTTAAGCGCTCTCAGGCGGAGTCTTTCAGTATGGTGCAATGGTAAGGGTGTAGGTAGTTACTATTATAAATCAAGAAGAGAAAGACATGCTGTGTGGGACATTGACGGCGGGTTTTTTGTTAAGGGCTCGGCAAAAAGATATATCCCGGTTTTTAACGCAACGTTCTGCACACTTCTATCATTCAGATTTCTTGACATATCACCTTGCCGGACATCCAGGCACTTTCAAAAGCCTGTACAATTTCGGGATCAAATTGAGTTCCTTCATTTCTTAATATCTCCTTAAGCGCATTTTCCGGCTTTAAGGCTTTTTTATATGGTCTAATAGTAGTTATTGCATCAAAGCTGTCGGCCACGGCTAACAGTCTTCCTTTGATAGAGATATTTTTCCCAGCCACGCCCCTTGGATAACCCTTGCCGTCAAATCTTTCATGGTGCTCAAGGATATATGGTACTATAGATTCTAAGAAAGAGATGTTTTTGATTATTTGGGTGCCGATCAAGGGGTGTGATTTTATCGCATTGCGTTCATCATCGGTAAGTTTTCCTGGTTTGTTGAGTATGGAATCGGAGATGCCTATCTTGCCAACGTCATGGAGCATGCCACCCCAATCAATGAGTTCTATCTCGTTTTTGTCCCAGTTAAGCTCCTCGGCTATTGCTTTAGAAAATCGAGCAACTCTTTCAGAATGTCCTCTCGTGTATGGATCACGTGCCTCTATGGAGTTGGTAATGGCTTTGATGGTACAGAAGTAAGCAGATTTCAGATCGTTAAGCAAGTATGCATTTTCCAGGGACAGGGAAAAGAAATCTACTAAAATGTGTAGAAGTCTTAAGGTTTTCTGTCTTATAAAGTCATTGTCTTCTTCAAAGACAATGACAGTTGCACCTATAGTTCTTTCCAGGTTGGAAAGGGGAGCTATCATGATACTGAGAGGCCGACCGCTTTCTTTTCCAAAAACTTCAGCCGGGACACTCAGGGGAATGCCTTTGCTGATGGCCAGTCCGAAGTTTCCCAGGTTAATTTGGGTCTCGACTTCCTTTTGAATAACAGGCGAAAGTTTTTCAGGTTTTGATATCTTGTGGACGAACTCAATACATCCCTCTTCTACAAGGAAGACAGAACAAACTTCTATTTTAACCAGTTCCCTGAGCTTGACAAGCCATGTCTCAAGTATGTAATGAACATCATAAGATAAGAGCCGCTCGGATTGAAAGTAACTTAACTGATCAAGCTTATCCTGAATGCTAATAAGCGCGCTGTTTGATTCTTCCAGAAAGCGCAGTTTTTTGCCCATTGATTCAAGTTTATTTTGATCAATTAGTTTTTGGTTATTTCGCATTTTCGATTTGAGAATAGCATACAACTGACTATAATTTCAGGTGTTTTGAGTTTTTGTTCAGGCACTAATTAAGTTCCATATTAGAAATGCTTTCCTCAAAAAGTTTTGTGGATCTTTGCATAATGTATTCAAGATCACTTAATTTAAGATCCAGGATTTTCCATGCTTTTTGATTAACAATCGGCACCCGTTTTTCTCCGCCTGATCCCATACGAAGGGATATGCAGAGAGTGTTCCCGATGTGAACGGCTGCAACCTCTTTAGTCAGGGTGTCTGGCGTATCGGACAAATGGTGGTTGGCTATCATGTTGATTGTTTTCCGTGGCAAGCACCATTTTTTTGCCAAAGCGCTTCCGGTCTGAGTATGATCGAAACCCAGTATTTTTTTTTCCGATTCAAACATCTGCGATCCGGTCTCCACAACATTGGCTACTACACCTTCAAACTCTTCGCGCAAATAGGTAAAATGGATCAGTTTTCCTATATCGTGAAGCAGTCCCCCTGTGAAAACATCTTCAGGGTTTTTTATATAGGCGGTTTCAGCCAAAACCTTCGCTAAAATCGCGCATCCTATGGAATGTTTCCAGAACTCTTGGATATCAAATGCGCTGCTCGATTTTAATTGTTTTATAGTTTTATACATAGAAGTTGCGAGCACCAGGTTTTTTATTTCGTTTAGCCCCAAAATTACGATGGCACGTTGCATGTCTCCGATTTTATTATGAAAACCATACAAAGGGGAATTGACAATTTTGAGCACCATGGCCGATACAGCCAGATCTTCAGAGATGATGTTGCTTATCATTCTGATTGATGAGTTCTGTACATTCAGAATACGTGAAAGCTTCATATAAATAGTAGGCAAGGTTGGCAACTCAGCAATGGAATTTATTGTTCTATCAATATTTTTCGATTTCATCAGTAGATCCATTTGTTTGATTTGCAGCCTGTTTTAAACTTGCCTTTTTAACAATCTTGTATATTTCCTCCATGACAGGATTAGCTTCAAAAGGTGGAAATAATTCATCAAGCTCCCTTTCAATTGATTCAACAACATCATTCGCCAGGGTTTCCATTTCTTGTTTTATCACTTGATCGCAGTCGATATCCTTTATATCAACCTCGGTGATTCCCCAAGTCTTAAAATAATTGATATGTTTTTCAGTCAGTATATTATCTTCATACAGAATGACAGTGCCATGTCTGTTTACAGCAGACTGCGCCAAAACCATGCCGGCCTTTAGATCATTTATATTTAACATACCCATGGGCCAATCCTCCACTCGACCAATCCACTAATCATACATTCGCTGTCTTTTTTGTAGAAATTTTATCTGCAATTTGCTTATAATTTTTGTCAATAATGTTTCTTCGTTTTTTTCGGTCTTTGCGAAGTAAAGGCCGTAGATGTAGCGTTTGCTTTGAGAATCCTTTTCAACCCTTTTTGCCGATACCTTTTTTATATGTACCACCAGGTCTTTCTTTTTAGATGGAAATACCAGCTTAACATTTTTCAGATTTTCACCGGATTTAAAGACTGCATTCTTTTGAATTTGAACGCTATTGACAAGAGCGCCTTTCAGGCTGATGTCGATAACATTCATTTCAATATCGGCAGATTGTTTTTTAAAATGAAGTTTTGTCTCAAGCGGAACTTCTATTCTAAAATGCTCTCTTCTTTGTATTTTTTCAATGAATTCAGGAAACCTTATCCATATTTCGTTACCGGAAATCTCCCCGTCTGATGTTTTGAAGATATACTGAAGATTGTCGTTTCCAATGAATTCAAAGCGCATTTCCCAGACCTCGACGTCAGAAACAGCTTCCTTGAAACCTTTAGGATAATCGATGAGAAAAAAAAGCATGTTTTTTTTGGCCTGTATACCTATAATGAAAGTTAATTGTTCATAATCCGCACCCAACAGGCGCATTTGGATGAGAGTTTTATCTTTTCGTAACTGTTCAAAAATATCGAATTTGTTTTTTCCTTGAATCATTTCAGTTTCAATAGTTTCCCGCTAAGTGATATTTGGATAAACCTGGATTTTGTCGTAAGGTAATAGGGTTTACTTTTTTTCCCAGATAGGGTACAAAGTAAAAAGAAATATTTACCATATATTCTCTTTTATGTCCATAAAAAATTCAAGAAGTGATTCAATGTTTCCGGTTTATCCGGGTTAGGTAATAAATGGAAAAAATAGAATTTGAACCTGTAATAGGGCTTGAAGTTCATGCCCAGCTAAAAACAGATACGAAAATTTTCTGCAACTGTTCAACATCATTCGGGGCGCCTCCCAATACTCATACCTGCCCTGTTTGTCTGGGCATGCCTGGTATGCTTCCGGTACTTAATAAAAAGGTTGTTGAATACACAATTAAAATGGCTCTGGCAACAAACTGTAAGGTCGAGCATGAAAGCAGATTTGCACGCAAAAACTATTTTTATCCCGACCTCCCAAAGGGCTACCAGATTTCCCAGTATGAACTTCCTATTGCTCAGTTTGGATATATAGATGTTGAAGTGGGCGACTCTAATAAAAGAGTAGGTATTACAAGAATACATATGGAAGAAGATGCCGGCAAGTTAAGCCATGATCCAGGCAGACCGATTAGTTTTGTCGATTTTAACAGGACAGGCGTACCCCTTATGGAAATCGTAAGCGAGCCGGATATCAGGTCGCCGGAAGAAGCAGGGAATTATCTGAGACAGCTAAGGTCGATTGTGCGTTACCTTGGCATATGTGACGGCAACATGGAGGAGGGGAGTTTCAGGTGTGATGCAAACGTGTCAATCAGGCCTATTGGTGCTGAACAATTCGGAACCCGTGCAGAGCTTAAAAATTTGAACTCATTTAAGCATGTTGAGAAGGCACTGCATTATGAGATTAACAGACAAAAGGAAATTATTTTTGATGGCGGCAAGGTAGTGCAGGAGACAAGACTATGGGACCCTGTTGCAAACAGGTCAACATCAATGCGCAGCAAAGAGGAGGCTCATGACTACCGGTATTTCCCGGATCCAGATCTTTTACCTTTGCTTATAGATGAAGACTGGATAGAGGCTGTCAGGAAAACTCTGCCGGAACTTCCGGCTGAAAAAAAGAAACGCTTTATAACGGAATACGGTCTTCCTTCATACAATGCCGATGTTCTGACGGCAAGCCAGGCAACAGCAAACTACTTTGAAGATTGTTTAAAAATATTCCCTGAGTCCAAAACCGTCAGCAACTGGATTATGGGATCGCTAATGGGCCTTTTAAATGCTGAGGGAAAGACCATAGAGCAGTCGCCGATATCATCTCAAAACCTGGCGCATCTGCTTAGGCTTATCAAGGAAGGTGTGATAAGCGGAAAGATTGCGAAAGTTGTTTTTGAAGACATGGCAAAAACAGGAAAGGCGCCTGATAAAATTGTAAAAGAAAAGGGCCTTGTCCAGGTTACTGATATTTCCGCAATAGAAGAAATAATATTAAAGGTGCTTGCAGATAATACCAAAGAGGTTGATGATTACAGGAATGGGAAAACCAAACTTTTGGGTTTTTTCGTGGGGCAGGTTATGAAGAAGACTAAAGGCAAGGCAAATCCAAAGATAGTTAACGAGGTTTTGAAGGAAAAGCTGGATAAAAAATAAGGGATCGGGGATCAGGGGTCAGGCCAATTCATAGGAATAAAAAAATATAGTAGGGGAAAATGAATATATTTAAAAATAAATACGTAAGTACAATCTGTATTCTTATCATTTTAATAATAGGTCTAAATTCAAATTCGGCATTTGCGAAACAGTATCGTGTTGCAATTATACCGTTTAAGATAAATGCTGAAAAGGATATGACATTTTTAAAAGACGGCGTGTTCGATATGCTTTCTTCCAGGCTTTCCTCTGGAGAAAATGTGAAGATTGTCGGCAGGCAAGAGGCCGAGAAAGTCGTAAAAACCGTTGAAGGTGTTTTAAATGAAGGAAAAGCCAGGGAGGTTGGAGCCAAACTTAAAGCGGATTATGTTCTTTTTGGCAGCCTGACAATTTTTGGAGACAGTGTTAGCATTGACTCAAAAATGGTAGATGTTACAGGAGATAAAGAAACCCTTGCTTTCTATAACCAGACCAAAGGAATAGGTGAGGTAATTCCTAAAATAAATAATTTTGCTGAGGAAATAAATGAAAAGGTGTTCGGCCGGGTTATGCCGTCAAAAGAATTGCCGGCAAAGCAACAACTTCAGCCTGTACAGGCAGACAACATACATGCTCATCCTGAAACGCTTGTGCAGTCTTTTGATGATTATGAAATTGCAGGCGAGAGGAGCGATCTAAATCCGGCATTTATTGTGACTCGCTCTCAAAAATCTTCGAGGGAATTCTGGAAGAGCAAGAATTTCAGGGAGCTTATAAATGGTATTGCATTAGGTGATGTTGACAACGACGGGAAGATCGAGACAGTAATCATAACTCCTGATTCAGTACATATTTATCGGTTTGAAAATAATCGATTATCAGAAATAATGAAGATAGATGAAGGCAAGTATAAAATTTTCATCGGAGTTGATGTCGCAGATATTAATAAGAACGGTTATCCTGAAATATTTATAACAAGCCTGAATCCACAAAGAAATGTCGTCAATTCAATTGTGCTTGAATACGATGGTGAAAATTATGTTAAAATTGTAGATAGTAACGCCTGGTATTACAGGGTGGCTGAACTTCCAGAACATGGAAGTATTCTCTTTGGCCAGAAGCAAAAAACAGGCGGGCCTGATACTTTTTCCAGCGAAATATTTGAAATGGTTTGGAACAATACCGAATATGTTCCAGATAGAAAAGTCCTGCCGTCAAACCGCTCAAATTTAATGGGCTTTTGTCTTGGCGATGCTATGAACGACGGTGGAGAAGCTGTTGTTGCTTATAACAAGTCTGATTATATAAGAATTATCAATCAGTCAGGCAGGGTTTTATGGACAGGAAGTATTCATTACGGGGGCAGCACGCATTATTATGAAATGCCATCATTTGAGCCAGGCTCCGATAATCGCCAATATTATCCAATGAGAATAATTATAACCGACATTGACTCAGACGGAAAAAATGAAATTATTGCAGTCAAAAACTATGAATTAACAGGAAGGCTCTTTAAACAGTTAAGAAAATTCAAAGAAGCTCAGATAGAGTCGCTTTCCTGGAATGGCCTGGGGCTCACAACTAACTGGAAAACAGCAAAAATCTCCGGTTATATACGTGACTTTGCTATTGGTGATTTCGACAATGATGGAGAAGATGAAATAGTAGCGGCAGTAATAAGTAAAAGTGGTTCTATTATAGGTACTCATCCTAAAAGTTCGGTTATCTCTTATGATCTAAAAAAGACGGCTCCGTAAATCCCGTTTTAGCGGGACTGCGTTGCGCTACATCCAAATCGTCGGCTTTCTCAGGCACTTAATATCCCGCCTGGCGGGACACCCTTGATCTATCCAGCTTCAGACTTCCACTACCGGTTTTGCCTGTGGATTCCTCCTGTTCCCAAGGCTTCGGATATACCCTGGCACGAGAAAGCGCTTGCCAGGTGATACTCTTAGAGTTCATTTGATAAGGAACGTGGACGAATTAACTTCCTCAAGTAGGCGCACAGATTTGGGTCGAATTTGTTCGATCTCAGATCACAAAAGTTGAAGGAATAGCGAGCTATTTCAATATTTTTGTGCTTTGAGACCGGACAAAGGCGGCCTGAAGCTGTGAT
>JAUWFS010000111.1:0-10638 GCA_030606805.1 Deltaproteobacteria bacterium | reverse complement strand
CAAGAAGTTAGCCCAAAACGACAATTTATGATTCACGCTAAACCGTGTAACTACTTGATTCTTAACAATTTTTGTTTACGAAAATACAGTTTTGAATTTCTTTTATTATCAATAAGTTATAGGGCTTTCGGGAATCGCTGTATCATGTCTATCCTGTTATCCTGTCAAATGTTTTTCATCAGGTCAGCAGCGCTATGCGCTGAATGGGATAGGGACAAAGGGACAAAGTGATAGAAAAAATTAACTTATTTTTCATGGGATTTTTGCCAAACGGTTAACTCCCTAAAAGATTCTATCCTCCCCATCTTCCTCCTCTGCATCCCTACATCCCTATGTCCCTAATCCCTGCACTTCTAATCCCTACATCCCTAATCCCTACATCCCTTCGCCGCAGGCGCTCAATCCCTTATTCATCAGGTCTCAGTTTCAGAGCTAATTTTACACCAGCTCGACCACAAATGCAAAACCTGTCTCAATCCCTTATTCATCAGGTCTCAGTTTCAGAGACTGCCGACGATGAAGAAGGGGAGGGCAAAGATCAAAGGTCTCAATCCCTTATTCATCAGGTCTCAGTTTCAGAGGATTTGCAAGAAGAATAAGTGTTCTCAATTTCAGAAATTTGTCTCAATCCCTTATTCATCAGGTCTCAGTTTCAGAGAGCAGCCTTTTTCCAGACAATAAATACAGATACTTAGAATAGCCTTTTCTGTAACCTCTCTTTTTCGTCTCTTTTTTCATCTCTTTACCACCTTATTCCCCATCTTCAACAACAATTTTTATCAGCAATAACAAATAATTACAAATTTACTGTAACCACCCCCCTTTTTCGGCCTTTTTTTAATTTCGTACAACTACCTAAATTATATACACATTTTCGTTTTAGTCACTTCTCCCTTGCCGATTACCCTGATTTCCCTTTCACAGTTCGCACAAAGACAATAGATGCGTACACTGTCTTCTTTCTCAACGATAATTTTATCTATTCTGCCAGTCATTTTGTCAAGGAAAGCGCAAAACAGTAAAGGTTAATGGCAAATTCGTTCACGTTCATAAGCATAATATCTTCATGGGGTTAATAGATGCGAGTAATCCTTTCCACCCATAACCTTCTCAAAGTTCTTCGCATTTATTTGATAATGATCAAAAAACAGAGTACTCTTTTTTGATTTTCCGGGTGTTGGGTGGCCGGGGGGACTCGTTCTGGTCTGTTTACCGGAACAGTTGCTTTGATTCACGTTTCCCTGCGGCAGACGTCTGTTATCCGTCCCTTCCACAACGGCAAATCCCTTCTCTTCAGGAGTATTTCCTCTTGGGTTAAATGGGGGATAGATAAACAAATAATCTTTTTCCTCCCCATCTTCAGGAAAATGCATGATCTTTTTAAGAAACCGATAGCTTACCTGATCAATCAGACTGCCAACAAGCTTACCCCTAAGCCCCTGACTCTCAATCGGATTTAAGGGATTTGCCATATCCCGATAAAAAAGTTCATCGACTTCGATCCTGACGCTTCCAAATCCAAACGGCTTTAACGCGCCCAGCTTGTGAGCCATATTCATTTCAGGCAGCATCAATGAATATGCAAGCAGCGTAAGCATGGTCTCCGGCAGGTCTCTAAAATATATCCGGCCGTTGGTAATTGCAGCTCCCGGCTCGACAGCCTCTACATTATATTTCGTCAGGTCAGACAGCCATTTCCTCTGCCATTTGCGATACTCTTCATGACAGGCTTTGGGATCTTGGTGGAAATAAAATTTTCTTCCCCTGATCTTGTCTGCCAGAACTTCCCATACACGAAATCCACTATCTGTTTTACGAACCCGTGATTCACCGGGCGTAAAATACCATGCTGTATTTGCTCTTGGGTTTGGCGAACCAAAAATCGCATTGCTGTTCAGATCCCAGGCTGGCTGATCGACCATCTTTACATCGTCTGGAACAATCAAATCTTCAAAAATAAGCCTTCCAGCACTCG
Source organism: Deltaproteobacteria bacterium (assembly GCA_030606805.1). Taxonomy (GTDB): domain Bacteria; phylum Desulfobacterota; class Desulfobacteria; order Desulfobacterales; family ETH-SRB1; genus B13-G4. Next base: position 8,663 of record JAUWFS010000111.1, on the reverse strand, counting down.
CTTTTTTATTTTCCTCATTTTCCTGATCAACATATCCAAAAAGGAAACGGGCTGCATCATCCACAACATGACGTCCAAACCTGGGCGGAAGCGTTTCGTTCCGCTCATAACGACATCGTGTTTTTTTTTGTCCCCTGTGGTGATATTTGTCCAATTTGTTTTTAGTTTCTATGGGATCATCCGCAGAAGCCATTAGAAAACCTACGTGCCTGCATTTCTGAGAATTGTTTTCATCATAATGCTTTCCGTAAGGGGGTCTGTTTGATTTGCTTTTTTCATCGCCTCGGGTAAATGTGCCAAGATCGCTTCCTGTGAAGGCTTCAACAAAAGAAGCAATCATGCCGCGCAAAGATGAGCCAGGAATAACTTTTTTGCCATAGCTTTCATAAAAGCTTTTCTTTTCAAAACAATTGTCTTTTTTGGTTGTCTTTCCCGTAATGTGAAGAGGTGTAAGCGCCTTAAGAGAGTAAGCAAGATAACCCTCCAGCCTTGGTGTACCACGAGCTATAATAGTAGGTATTTCCCTGGGTCCATTAACAGGCAAGGGAACGAATTCAAAAGGATTCATATAATTATGCATGAATATTCTCCTCTATAAACTTAACACTTTGCCAAGCTTCTTAATATATAGATATAGCCCGGCTTTTGGAATAGGGTATGTTTTCCATAATTGCGCAAGAATATCATCTGACTGATCCCGTTGCTCCTGAGCGGCTTCCAGCTCCCATTTGCCTTCGCAACCAGGCAAAGCAAAAAGATCATGTTGACTGTTTTCTACCCTTAGTCTGCCTCGACCTATGCTGTTCAGCCCTCCCACTCGAAGTATTCCTGTATCTATTTCTCTTTCCCACAAGGCTATCAGGCCAAGATGAACAGGATCGGGGTTGACTACCCTCACGACCACGTCAAAGGTCTGGTTCGGTGAAAATTCAAGAAAATAGTGGAGCCCTCCCTCCCTGGCAGCATGTGTAATACGATCCACAGGCCCCCTGACCGAAATATGCCTGCATACATTTTGTGGCCCGAATCGGCTTTCTTCCGGTTTCCAATCGTTTCCCTGAACCCATGGCTTTTCCGATTCTTTCTCTAAGGGAAGCACCTCTACCTTAATTCTGCCGGCCTGAGATATGCTATCTTCAATACGATCTGGTTCTTCAACTGCCATTCCAAAAAAATCGAGTGCAAGCTCAAGACCTGGATTTGATTCAAGCGCCTCTTTTATTTTGTGAATATTCTCTTTGTCCTCATCCAGCTCATGCAACAGTCCCCACAATTCTTCCTTCACGAGATGTTTGATAGTCCATGACCGCAATGAACCACGAATGGAGCTTGCAGGAATGCTGTAACATGGAAGGATTCGCCCGTCCTTGATCTGAATTCCAAAATGAGCGTCTGAGACCTTAACTTCATCACCGGTTGTCGACCTGTTCCAGCCAAAAGACATGTTGCAGTTTCTTGTCTTTTTTTCTCCATCTGTCGGGTTGAAAGCAGACAACGAATTGCTTTTGATGCACAAAGGCGTTTCGAGTTTGAGTTTCCATTTTGTTACAAGAACTGCGTTTACACCATCTCTAAAAAGGGTCTGTTTGATCATCGTACATCTCCCACACCTTTTAAAAACGCTTTTCTAAAGCATTCTATGGACTTTTTTTTCTCAGATTCATCAAGTCTTTTTAGACTGAAATATCCTGAATGCCGGTTGCAAACCGCCTCTTTTATCCAGTTGCCGATATTATCTCTTTTGAGACAGTATAGTTCGGTCAACTCGAAACTGAATCGTCCAAATCCCCTTCCGCCCATGGCACCGAGAGTCAACGGCCATATCTCTGAATTAAAGGCTTCGAGACCGAATATGAGCATGCCTATGTCAATTTCGCTAAGATTCTGACCGCATATATTGATGGCATAGGTTACGCCTGGAGGCACAATCTCAAAGCTATAAAGATTTTTGTCAATAGCGGTGTTGGTCTTGGGATCTATGGCAACCGACTGGTCCACATAGGTAAACCTCCTGTGGTTCCAGTAGGGGGCAACTTCTGAATCACTGAGTTTATCATCTATTGGATACTCAGAGGACACGCACTCTCCGTCCCAGACCTCTATTTTACCTTCGGCAAATGGAGTTCCGAACAGCCTTTCCAGGAAACTTGCACTTTCTCTCATAAAAGCTATCTGATCCTTTTGTTTTTTTTCTTTGAGATCAGAAGTATCATAATCATGATCATTTGCCAGTACTTCAGCGCTCTCTTTCTGTTGACTGCCGTTGATGGTCGATAAGACATTCAGCAAATAGCCACGTAATGCGCCTTTTAAACTGCTTCCTGGTATAACCGGACGTTCTGAATGATCGGTAGCTATGGCAGAAACCTGTATCGGTTTTTTCGTCTTTTCGTTATCAAGTCCTTTTCTTTCCACCACAAAACCGCTGCCCAGATGAAATGGACTCGTGGCGGTCAGTTTTCCTTCAAGCCTATAGCGATTAACAAAATCATCACCCTTAAGCATAACAGAATCAGTCATTGCAACCTCCCGGGGCATGTTCCCAATGGCAGGATAAATTTATTATAATTTCGCCAAAACCATTTTCCGGTGTAAATGGACATTTTTGCCAATCAAGCCTCCCGCCAGATGACCTGCCATAACGTTCAAAAGCCCAGTCTGGGATGGGAAGTCCGCGGCGCAGCCAAATTTCAACGCGTCTTTCAGCTTCTGCTTGATCCTTTATTTCCAGCACAAAAACGCTTTTCGCATTCGTCAAAAAGAATGGGTAATACTTTCTATTTATCCTGAAGCGTCTTCCTATATAACCGCCTCTTAGTTTTTGAGCGGCAAAAAAACGTTTCAGCTCAAAAGCACCGTCTGAGATATTGTTCCAAGATTCTTTGTATGCTTCAAATAAGGAATTTTTGTCTTCTACTTTCAATTCCCATGGATCAAGGATCAAAGCATCACTTTGAAGAGTAAGTACAGTGATTTTGTCCCGGCTTATGTCGAGTCCTCCGCTAACGGCAGAAGGCCACGGCTCTGATGAAACGCGGACTGTTTTTATGCGGCTGTCCCTTTTTCCAATGTACTCAAACCAGTTATGAGCTACAAGGCAGATTGCATATGACCACTTCTCACGCTCATCTTCATTCAGATTCTCAGGCAGATAAATATTACTTAACCAGGTTATCTCTTTGTCCTGATCATCTACAGGACAGATATATTCAAAAGTATAAAGTTTTTCCTCTTCGGCTCTTCGAGTTATGGTATCAATAGCCGTGCGTGTTCTTGCCAAAGTTTTGGGCTGTGCCCATCCATAGGCGAAATTTACATCTGAAGAATCCTTCCAGTCAATCGCAAATGCGGGCGCTTTGTCATAGATCAATTCCGGTTCTTTGCAAAGGGCGATATCATGCAAGTCCCTGGCTTTAACAAGTGAAAGGGGTGCTTTTACAGGGCGGACCATGGACTGCCGCGAAGGAAAGGCGTGAGTTATCCTCAACTGTTCAAAATGCCTCACCAGGTTGGATATACCTGCTTCAGTTGCGCCGGGAGTTGACTTGTTAAGCTCTTGATTGCCATTCAGATTAAGTCTGCGCCGGACACATTGTGCAAGAGCGCCTTTAATCACAGTTCCTGTAAGTATTTTTTCACTCTTTAGATAATTGTCTTTGATTCTCACACCGCCGATCATCAAAGGATCAACCATGGTTATGGCAAGTCCGATGGTATCCGACGGGCTGCTGATTATGTCTGTCCTGCTTTCCTCCCTGTTAAAATGCTCAGATGTCACCTCCACAAGTCTGCCGTATCCAACGCCTTTTTCCGCTCCAAGAGCCGTGATCCATCTCAAACCGGTTAGTATGTGCTCTTTTACCCTTTCCCCTTCAGTCTGGTCCACGGCAGGAAAAGCTATTTTACCACTCCATTTAGTTATTTTTCCACTAAGATGCGGCGTTTCTGCCGTAATCAGGGCGCCTTCGCCGGCAGTGCCGGAGGTTTTTTCAATACGAATGCGATGGGTCTGACCAAAATCTTGTTTATCTGAGCAAACAAAATCAGAAAATATCATTAAACCTCTGTGAGGAGTATAATCACCAGCATCATCACCAGAACCCTTCCCGAGCCAGCGGTTAATATCAATAGAAAACGCTCCTGTTTTTTTCAGCTCCCTCCATGCTTCTCGTAATTTTCCTTTGATATGAGATTTGGGAATGGAAAGTTTGCCTTCATGGTTCCGGTTAAACGACAAATCAATTCCCCAACTTCCGGGACCTGTTGCAGAACAGAGAAAAGGCGCCTGAATTTTGAGGCTGATCTCCATTTTGAAATAAAGCGCCATAATTTCATACCTCCTTTGCAAAATCCCAAAGATCGGCTATGACAAACCAACGATTGATATTGCCTTTCAACAAACTGTTAATTGCATTGTTCAGTTCTTTTCGACGAGAAGCAGGGCAAGAGGAAACACCTCGTTCTTTTATATCATCAACATCTTTCTTTTCTTTTAGAGCCGCAATAATTTCATAGACCTTTCCTCTTGGGAAATCGGAACGAACAGTTTTCATGTGTTTTGAAAAACTTTGCATTTCCAGACCTTTCAAAAGCAACTCTCTGTAATCAATAGGTTTATAGTAATGTTTCAAAAAAGGATCAAGACTGCCTTCAAGCATATCAAAGGACTCAAGAATCAGATAGTGGAAGATATCGCTTTGTTTGTGTGATTCCGAACTTGAAACCAATCTTGATTTTGCAAGGTCGGCCAGGCCGCGGGCAAGTTTTCTGATTTGAAGAATCGGCGCATTGTGATGACAGAAAACAATGCCGGCTGCATGTGTAAGAGGAGTTTTATCATAAGCGGGAGGCGGATCGAATTCGTAAAAGAGCCTCAACACTTCCCATCCTTTCCAGGCTGGAACAACCCATTCGATTTCATCTCCGCCCCACAGCAGAGTCTCCAGACGGAGTTCTCCGTCAGAAGTTCGAGATGCATAGTTGTCGGTCATGTGAAACAACAATTTTTGCAGAACTGGTTTCCTGAAATCTTCCTGAACAGACCTGTCAAATCCTTGAAGCATTCTTTCTTCAGTGCACTTTTCATCGCGTATTTTGCCAAACTTATTGCCATCAACATAGATAAACGCAATTTTTTTGTTCAGAACACCCTGACCCTCATCTTCACTCAAATTTTCTAAATTGCTTGTGAACTCATAAGGACAACCCTCCTGACCTAAAATACGGGCATAGATATCCTTTCTTAATTGTTTTCTACTATTTCGCCGGAACTTGACTGAGCTGGAAACTTTCTTGACGCCTTTTCCCGCCACTACCTCATCCTCTAATCCTGGCCGGATACCGTCAAAAAAACAAGGCGCTTCAGACCCCTTCCATCCCTTGCCCCACGCGATAGTCAACTGCTGCCACTGAGACCATCTATTTTTGGCAAGTAGCTTTTCTTGAATTGTTTTGAAATTCAACCCAGTTCCGTCAATAGTATCTACCATAAATGTAGCATGTCCTTCGGTTTTCTTGTTTAAATAATCTTTGACTCTTTTTTTAACATCATGAGGATCGTTTCCAATAATGCGGAAAAGCCCCGCGCTGGCGCCCGTAGAAACTTTCTCCAATAACCCTTTGAGATCATGCGCGGATTCCAGTCTATTCACTGTATCAAGCAATAAAAAGCTGCCGCCCCTGATAGTACTGATATCGTTTGTGTCATATACGAAGTTGTCCAGGTTGACAGCTTCAACCCTTAAATAGTAATCACCCATTTATTGCTCCCGTCTTGTCTTAACATTTGCCCACCATCTTTTCAGCCGGTGGAAAGAAGATACAAGGAACTGTTCAGGCTCTCTTTTTCTTCGGCGGATAGAAGATCTAAGAGTGCATGTCAAAAAAAGAATCGAAAAAATCGACAGCACACACCAAAGGAGAAGTCCCCATGTATTCTCAAGTCCGAAAAAAGAAAAATTTATACCGAAAAATCCCACCAGAATTGCAAGCCCAGCTAGAACCAAACCATATCTGCTGAAGTTTGTTGTGAAAACATTCAACTCAATCTGCTGCAAGGTGTTCAAATATTCGTCCCCCCTGTCTATTTCCTTTTTGATCTGTTTATACATTGTTTCAAATTCAAATGACTTTTTATAAAGCTTAAAAATTTCGATTCCCTGATCATGATTGGTCACTTCCTGAAACCAGTAAAGGTTGGAAAATTGCATAAAATCTGCTTTTAGCTTTAAGAATAATTCGCGATCGCTGGCTTGGTCTTTCTTATTTACGAGCTGCTGTGTTGTTTGGGCTACTTCATCAGAAAAACTTATCAATGATGAGCGGTAGTAGAGGGAAATCAGGGCAAGCTGGTAGTACATTGAATTGAAGTCATGGAATAGTTTATCACCAAAAAAATCACCAAAACCGGTATATGCGCTGGAATATCGGGTATAACCGTATAAGGATCCACCATTTGACCAACGCCGATAGACGAGGTTGTTCATCTTTTTACGGATAAATTTTTTCTGATATGCGTACCCTTCACCAGCTTGATCCACATACATGATTCTTGAAAAGAGCGCTTCATGTTCGTCTATAGTTTCTCTGCATTTGGATTTGAGTTCTCCGGCAAAGCACAGGAAGGTAAAAACGACCATTCGATCATCCAGCAGACCATGAAAACTTTTATCCACAGGTTCGTCATAACCAAGAAATTCGCTCACAAGGCCGTCTATAATCTCGCTCTTAACAGGATTAATCTCTTTGTATTTGAAGTTATCTTCAGAAAAAGTGTGTACTTTCGTGTAACCATTGGAGCTCTTTTTGCTCCTCAGCTCAATCTTAACCGAAAGAGGAATCTTGCCATCCTTGAATTGTTCAGGAAATGATAGATATATTTTTCTGGCAAGTTCATTGAATTTAAGGGCGTCGCGGCAGGTCAAACTATCCCGTCTGAATCCTTCAATTGCAATACATTGTTTCCAAAAGGGTTTTTTTCTTATATCTTCGTCTGCTTCTTGAGTTACCTGAATAGCCATTATAGCAATATCATTAAAGAATTCGTGAATAGCAAGATGGGTGACAGGGTAACTGATCGTTTCAACCGATGCGTTATTGTGAGATCCTGACTTATACTCTATTTTCAGGTTGCCGCCCACGAATCCGTTTTCTTGCGATTTGAACTCGTAATACGCAATCGGGGGCAATATATCCCTTTTATTCTTTTTCTTGCTATCGAATAATGAGTTCTTTTTTCTCTGGAAAAGAAGATCTCTGACATAGGGATGAAAGTAGATGTATTCCTGATAGCATTCGGGTTTGTCAATATCAAAGAACTTTCTGCGCCAACGTCCTGTGTTGTTGGTTCTATCTCTGACCTTAAAAGGATAAAAGAAGACTGTGGAAAATTTGAGCAATGGACGGTCCTGACCAATCAAGATATTCAGTATTGCATCGGCCATATCATCAACAGCAGCGTTATTTGCGGTTCTTTTTCCACCCCAGAAAAGGCTTTCCCTTTGTCGCCCCCTTCCCAGATTATAAACTCTGTGGAATTGAAGCCATTATCTTTTAAGAAGTGACTGAACTTTTGCTTATACTTCCATGCACCAAAGAAGTTTACCTCAACCACATTTTTTCTGTCACTGCTCAAAGTTAGAACAAGGATGCTCCTTACCGGCAGATCCTGTTCCTTGCCAGTTTCTCTATATTGTTCAAACTCATCTGTTGTCGGCATCTGGTGAAGCTGAGTGATGTAAGCGATCTTGTCGAGTTTTGTGGTGACAAGGGAGAAGTGCGTAAAATCTATTCTCTCTTTGTAGTCTTTTTCTGATGCGCTAAGCACTTCAGCCGTGTATCCCTGCGGTTCTAAATCTTCATTTCTTACCTTTTTTATATCATCAAGGGTGCATGTGGTTTCTCTTGCCATTGCCCAAATATAGCCTCGGTCGTTCAATGCAATCAGTCTTTTCCTGTCAGATAAAGCATACCCGACAATATCTGCAAACTGCTCCAGGCTGCTTAACGCGTGACTTCTATCAAGACGTTGTCCTTTATGCAAATAAGTATGATGATCAATCCAGATTACATTGCAGCCAATCTTCCTGAGCATCTCTTCCCTGTCAGGATCAGGCATCTCCACAACAATCAGGTTCTCTTTCAGGTCTTGGAAAACTTCAGGGGGTTCCATACCAAGCTGCGCTCCCCATCCCTGTTCGGAGACTCGAACATCCATGCCCAACTTCATAGCGATGTTTACAATAGTTTGGCTCTCAAGATCGTTTTTTTGGACATATCAATGTTGTATTTTCAATCAAAACCAATTAGATAACCTCCCCTATCCTATACCTCCCCAACCCAAACCCACTCCCTTTTCCCACATGCACATATTCCCCCAGCTTGATATAAGGCCAGAACTCCTTCAACTCCCCTTCATACGTAATCTCACCCATAAATCCCCCCATTTTCATCCGGGTCTCCTGACGGTTGGAGTAACGTTCCCAGTCATGCCAGTAGAGCGCACGTTTGACGGTTTTAATATCTCTGGCTCGCTGAATAAGATCTTTGAATCCGGTGTCATCTAACCTGTGGTTACAGTGAAAGTATGAAAGGAGCGATATGCGGCGGAGCAAATTTCTGAAAAACACATGAAATTCGAGATCTTTGGTGAGGCTGTTTTTGTA
>JAUWFS010000176.1:0-7230 GCA_030606805.1 Deltaproteobacteria bacterium | reverse complement strand
ACTACTTTATATGTTTCACCCCAATATCCAGGGAAAGCGGATAGACCTTCTTGCTGCCAGAAGCCTGGTGTTTATAAAGCTCCTGGAAAAAAAAGAGATGACAGAAGAGGACGGGCGCTATCCCCACATTCGAAATGAGGTTGAAACTATTCAAAAGGTAGGAAATCTCTCATTTGATGATTGCAAAACTCTTTTCCCGGAAATCCGCCTGGTCAAGACAGAAAAAGCCAGGTCAATTATGGAAGCCTATATTTCCCCTTCGACTTCCTAACCTTCAATGATCTCAACCTGTGGGAACACTATAAATACAATATCATCAACATGTTGAGCTGTAAACTGATTTACAAATGGACGTCCCTCATGGTCACCTCATGGTCACTTACTAATGGAGCCATAATTACTGGTACATTCTTTTTTGCTAAAGCCACGTTTGATGAACTCGTAAAAAGTCGAAAAGTACGTCGTTGCGAGCGAAGCGAAGCAATCTCATGGATTATAACTGTCTGTAATTACTGGATTCCGGCTTTTGCGGGAATGACGGTTAAGAGGTATATTCGACTTTTTACGAGTTCATCACGTTTGATAGTGCCTAATATTTATCCATGTCTAAATAATAACGCTCGTATTAGTACCTGCTTCTCACATCTTTCAGAAAATTAAGAAACGAACACCTTTGCCACTTTTGAAAAAACAGGTCATTGTGGCCTCCAGGCACAACTTTTATATTCTGCGCGGGAAGCAGATTTCTGATTTTATGTAATGTGATCTCCACCGGAAGAATTTGGTCCTCATTTTGTAAAAATACATTGATGTCATAGTTGTAGTCATTACATAGAACTTTCAAAGGATTTTCTATTTTGAATTTGACGATATCGTTTACTTCCCTTAACGTTCTTACAAGATTTCGAAATGACTTGAATGACCAAGTGGTTATGCCATGAACCTCTCTTTTTATGAACTCTTTCTTCCGTGTTTTATCTTTTACAAAAGGGGAATTGCCAATTCCAAAAAGGTCAAGGCTCATTCTGTAATAGCCTTTGGTTACATGGTGCCAAAGAAATCTGAAACAGTGCCGCAAAAATCCTGTATTATCATTTAACCCAGGCGGATTGATAAAAATGATACTCCCGATTAACTTTTTGTACTTGAGTGGGTCTGAGCTTAGCATCCTAATTACTTCAAAAGCTGAATAAGACTGAGCTGCGATATCGATTCTTGCGATTTTTTCTGAGCTTTCCAGATAGTCTATGAAATCTTGAAGAGACTTAGGTCGTTCTTTCTTTGGGTTTATAAATATATCAAAAGGGCCTCCAATTGAATTTTCAATCGATGCCACCTCAAATCCGGATTCCAAAAGAAATGCAAGAAACTCTTTCCTGTCGCTAATGGGAATACTTGTCCCACCAAGAAGCAGTAACGGCCTTCTGGAATTACATTCAGGCACCTCAATCCCATGCTTGGAAAGTGTGTTGCTAGAAATATAAATCCCTTTATATTTTTTTGCGGGACCATTTCGAATAGATTGAACTGAAAATACTTTTAATGAATCTTCTACTATTCGTTCTATATCCATTTTTATTTAAACACCGATCTTTGTTATTGTGGTAATTCTGTCAGCGGAGGAAAAAAGGTTTAATATCAATGGCTGTTCGGCTCCTTAATGCCAAGGTGGCCTCTGGCCAGGGCGAGACCATACTGATCTATATTTCACTGCAGTATTAACAAGCGATCGGTTTCGCTACAGGCAAAATCATCGTAGTCTGCGCTAGCGCTAAGCAGTTCAATTGAAAAAATATTGCCATTCTTAAGAATCAAAAACGGTGCTAACATAAGGATTCGGATGGTCGTACTTAGTCTCAATCTTCCTTTCCAAGTTAGAGATAAAGCAGTATAGGACAATCCTATCCAGGCCGCTATGCGGTCGAAAAATTGCAAATTCAGCTGTTTAGAAAGACCTATCATTGGCTTGCCTCGCATATAGACGGACTTAAATCGGAAAAGGCGTCCGCATGCCTTTGCATATAACGCCTGAAGTTGTGGTTGAGACATCCCTTTAGGTTTGAATACTACATTGCGTATGTTGTACAAGTGCGGATCTAAGGTCAATATACGGTTCTCTGTTTTCATGTTGTCAAACAATTCGGTTCCAGGGTAGGGGGTCAGAATGTTGAGTAAAACATGGAATACATTGTTTTCTCGGATGAATTCTATTAGCTGATTTACACTTTTAATAGAGGTGTTGTCATCACCAATTATCGTCGAATACACAACCCGAATGCCGTGCTCATGAATATTTTTGATTGATTCCGCATACTTTTCTGGGGTATTCATTTTCTTTTTCATCAATTTAAGGGTAGCCTGATCAAGACTCTCAAAGCCTATGAACAGGTGCTGACAATTCGAATTCGCCATTTCCGTTAACAACTCTTCATCAAAACCAACAGTGAAATTCACTTGAGTATACCAGGCAATGGCAATATCGTGTTCCTCTTGATAGCGTTGAAAGGCTCTGCAAACAGACAAAGCATGGTCTCTGTCGATGGCAAAATTGTCATCTATAAAGGCAATCGTTCCTGCAAAGCGCCTTACTTTCCCTGCGGCCTTGCTGAAGACATTAAATTCACGATTGGGCTTCAATTTTAACAGGGCATCAACTTCATTAATGACTTGCTCTGGTTTTTTTTTTCGTATTGCGCGACCATTGAATTTTGTGACAGTGCAAAAACTACAGTTGAAGGGACAACCCCGGGTTGTCTGCAAATAGGAATACAGGTATTGACGATTCTTAACTAGATCATATCGGGGGACTCCGGATTCCTTCAGGTCAGGAAACTCAGTTGCTTTGTATCTTCCCTTGAGTTTGCCTTCAGCAACGTCTATTAGTAGTTTGGGCCATAGCTTTTCAGCTTCACCAATGACTACACAATCTACATGCCTGGACACTTCATCCGGACACATGGAGGCATGAATTCCACCCATGACGACTTTTACCCCGCGGGCACGAAATTCTTTTGCAATTTCATAAGCACGCGTAGCCTTGAAAGTCATTGCAGTAATACCGACAATATCAGCATACTCATCAAAATTAATTTCTTCGATCTCTTCATCAACAATTTTCACATGATGCTCAACCGGAGTGTTTGCAGCCAATGTGGGCAGTGCAAGGGGTACCCCCAAGGCCATCCTTGTGTTTGGCTGAAAGGTAAAAAGAGGCCCCAGAAGCTGTGCGGAATATAGATCTCGACCAGCCTCGGCAAGACAGCTAGGATTAATTAATAAAATTTTCATTTTTACACCTGATTTTCTTCATAATTACTTCAATTGATATAAGAGCTTGGGGACGTATATGTTTTTATGCTTTACTATCAATGAGCTTGAATTGATATTTCTATAATAAATCAATAATAATTTCTTAATACAAAAAGATATAATGTTATATTCAGAAAAATATCCTTATAAACTACTTTTTATTGCAAAATTAAGAAAAATAGGATAAATATTAAATAAAAAATGTTTGCTATAACTCATACTTCATATTTATTTGAAAATCAAGTGATTATACCCTTCCTTTACATAACCGTGAGCATGAAATGCTTTTGATTCATCAATCCTGTTCAAAAGGTTTTTGATGAAATTCGTAAAACGCTCCTTGTCAAAAGGGTTTTCAAAAGTGTTTTTGATGATTTCTTGCGCCTACTGTTTAGGACGAAAAAGCGGGACGTCGTGTTCCTGAACAGCCCAAAAGCACAGAAGACTCCTGGATTTGACCTTTTTCCCTGTTTCTCATTTGAAACAATGTTGCCTTAGCCATAAACTTAGATTCTTAAGGACGTTTTACCCCTCTTACTTACTGGGCGAGCCCTTATCAAACTTGAGTTCCATCTGTGTGGGTCTATTTTTAATGGGCGGCTGTTGACTTGCTGGGATGTCGGTTAAATATATCATCTCATTTTTAGGGATTGCCACTTTTGCGCCATGATCTTCAAGAAAAGCCTTAACGGTTTTTCGATTAAATCCAGGAATACCGAGGTCATGAAGATCTTTAGATTCTTCATGATCAATTGTAAATATGGGTATGTTTTCTTTGGAAATTCTTTTTGCGATTGTATAAGTTTTTGAGCCTTTAGGGCCATAAGGGATAAAAACGATATCTGCAAGCATGCAAACTGTCCAGTTTCTCTCCATTATATTTTTCCGAAGTTGCCTTGTTTCTTCCGGGTTGCAGACAGATAATATCAGCAGCTCACTGGTTTTAGCCCTCCTGAAATACTCATCTCTTTCGGGAAACTCATGCAAAGGTGGATAAAACCTGTCTAACAGATAAGAATCAAATGTCTCAGCATGCAGGCCTTTTGCTGAAAAGAGAGTGGTTGTTGTATTTTTTCGAAATAAGCTCAATCTGAAAATTTCAGTTTCTATTACCGAATGCCAACTGCCGATATAATTCATTTCATATTCTCTTACAGTAAAAAGAATCTGATTTGTCTCCATCAAAACAAGCCCGCTACTTTTATCTGAACAAATTACACCAATAGTGAAATGGTCAAGTAATTCTAAAGGACCACTGTAATAAATTTTATCAGGACGTCTGCCGCCCAGCCTTTCAATAAGTTTTTGAGGATATTTAGAATCGTTCGGAGTAATTACTTTATATTCCATAGCTTTTTTACCACCGTGTTTATTTGCCTTTCAATGTCCTCTATGCTTTTGTCTTTTTTAATCAAACCATGTGCTTTCTCAGAAAGTTCAGCTAATTTCTTATGGATGTTATTACTTGCATCAAAATCAGGAATGGCAAGATTGTTCATTACAGATGGCGCACCAAAACCTCTTCCTGCTGATGAAAAACTTTTAATGAAATTGCCAATAAGCTCCGAGTTTAATATAGCGCAAAGATAATGAGCCTCCTCTTTATTGTCCAGAGCAAAAAATGCGGTAGTCTTTGTGGATATTAACGGCTTCATGGCCAAATCTGTTTTGACTTTTGAAATTACTGCAGCATTAAGTTTTGATGCCATAAATTTCCAAACAACTTTATATTTGGCAAAAGTGTAATCTCCAACCGCATACATAGCATAAAATTCTGTGTTTTCCATAAGTTGCTTTATAACTCGCGATCTCCGTGATAGTAAAACATCTTTGAATTGTATTAAGTAAGCATAGGTTAGCGGTGTGTTCTCAATCATCCAGTCTTTAGTATAAGGTTCGCGCTTTTGGGGATCTTGAGAAATTAACACATAAAATGGAGGTTTTATTCCAAATTTGACAATCTCAGCCCCACTTACCGCTGGAAATACTCTATCGGGCTCGATGGCACTTCGGAACAATTTGATTTCTCTCTTTCCCCGATCATGGATATTTTCTATTACAACGAGACCATCTGGTCTTACTTCTTTGATATAGAGATGAAACACTCCATAAGGTTGTGTGTCAATACCTTGATAAGCCTGATAAAGGTTGGTGCCTTTTAATTTAGAAAATATATTTAAGTCTTCAAATGTGGCAGTCTGCCATGATGAAGTTGATTTATCCGGATTAACAGGTATTGCCTCTAATTGTTTTCTTTCGGAATTAGCTTTAACTTCCTCAAGAGACCAGTCAGGCAAAATCCTGCCGATTTTAGGCTTTCTCTTCCACTCTATAACCGGTATAGGATAAACGGTCTTCTCCCCTTTTTTCATAAAAAATAAAGATGTCTTGTTGGCAGACTGAAAAGGTTTTAAATCTACCATATCTTCCATACCTAAAACTTTAAGGGGTACTTTTTTATCCTTTAATTCGAACCGCCTGAACCCTTCACCCGCCCCTTTTGACTTGAAAACCTCCATAGTAATTATAAAGCTCAACATTCCTTTGTCTTTTAAATAATTGTCTGCAGATGCGTATGTAAACAGCATGGAAAAATCTTTTTCCCCACCTCCCAACCTTGTTGCGTAGCCCTTCAGGGAGAAAAGACCGTATCTCTTCCATAGTTTAAGTGTTCTTTCTCTATAATCATCTGAGAGATATCCCCACCTTACCCAGGGTGGATTACCAATCACAAAATCAAATTTACCCAGATAAACAGGAGCAAACGCATTTTTGATATACCGTGCCCATATTCCATTTTCCCCTTTATCATCTAATTCTTTTATCCGTTTATAAACATCGACAAGAAGGGATGTCTCTTTTTCAGGCAGCTTAAACTTTGATTTAACATTCTTTCTGAAGTCTTCCGGCTCAACTTTTCCTCTTAAGGCAACATCCATCATTGAAGTGAACTTATCTATATGGCTTTTATCCTGCATGGAAACGGGAAAAGAGTAGTTACCCTTTGTTGTGGTAAAGATGATTGTATTTTCAAACGGGAGTTCCCCGTCTTCTATATAATGGCTCGGTGTGAGGATAGAGTCACATAAATAAACCGGGATGGAAATCGGTCGTATGTATGGAATGAATTTTGAGAATGCGATTAGATAATTTGTCCTGGCAGACAGCACTGCAATCGGGTTCAAATCAAAACCCACGATATTTTTCAGTATATGGCCTGCAATGGTTTTCTCATCACCTTCAGAGTATTTTACTGCTTTATTAATAGCATGAACAAGAAAAGTGCCTGACCCGCAGGATGGGTCAAGAAACCGGGAGCCAATAGTTCCCTTATATCCACTTTTATCTACAACATAGCCTGCCAGCCAGTCAGGGGTATAATATTCTCCTAAATCGTGTCGCAGTTTCCGAGGCACGATTAACTCATACAGCTTTTGAAGCAGGTCTTTTGTCCATTCAGGTTCAAGAATCGGAGTTGCGGGTTCAAAGTCAGAGAGGGCATTCACAATGCCTCGAAAAATATCTGCAATACGCGGGTCCCATCCGTCAAGATACCAGGAGAAGAAATCTGCTTCCAAAAAGTTTTCAATCCCCTGGTCATGGAAATCTGCCCCGCTTTCCAGATAAGCCAGTCTATTTTTTAATTCATCATCGTCCATCCCCGTGAGCCCTCTAACAAAAGACTTTACCGTGCTTCTATCCTGCAGTGATACAAGTTCAATAGAAATGATCTTCATGAGGAAGGCATAAAAGGTGTGAATTGCAAAAAGTAATTGTTTAAGTCTAACACCGGACGGCATACTATATAATCTCGCAGTCTCTTCAGCAGACTTTTCCGCCTTTTCAAGTTCCTGACCGTACACAACACCAAAAATTCTATCCCACTCCTGAAAGAATGTTTTTATTCTGGAAGGGACCTGT
>JAUWFS010000077.1:0-13419 GCA_030606805.1 Deltaproteobacteria bacterium | reverse complement strand
CAGTACGATCTGCCGGACTTACGGGGCAGGCCAGCTCATAGCTGATAACTCATGGTTGAAAGGGAAATGCTCAAAAAATAATCACGAAAGCGCCCCAGATAAATAAAGCAAGAGCAATTAAGGCGAAATAACAAATGGCTGATTCTTAAGTCTGTAAATATTGAAGTCTTTTTGATCAAAGGTAATAATATTATGTATCCTTGTATCCATTGCAAGGCATACTATCGTAGCATCAGCGTAATCCATAGGCAGATCTGAGTACTTTTTGATGAGTTTTTTTGATTTTTGCAGACTCTCAACATTGGAGGGAATTATTTCAACAACTGATTTAAGAACAAAATCGATAGCTGCTGTTTGAGCTTTTACTGAAAAATTTAAAAGGTAAAGAACTTCTGTTAAAACAGCTTCGGTAGAATATAATTTTCCAGAGTAACTCTTGAGCCATTGCACACAAATATCATGTTTTGATTCGCTTCTGTCTATCAATGCAACCCAGGGGCCTGTATCTAAAATGGCATTCATTATTTGCCGGTACCTTTTATTTTCTTTATTAGATGGTTACGATGACGCTGCCCAAGGTCAGGCACTCCACTCTCAACAACACCTAATAGATTTTTAACCTTATCAAACGGTTTCACTGTACTATCACTGTATTCGTCTATAAATTTTTTTAAGGCCATTCTGGTTACATCTGATTTTTTAAGGCCCATTTTTTTTGCGATATGTTCAATCTTGCCCATATGATTATCAGGCATTCTTATTGTAAGTTGCATTTCCACCTCCCATAGATATTATGATTGCAATGTAGTCTTTTTGATTCAAGATGTCAAGGGTCGAATGGGGCCGCGTCCAACTATTATTTCTGCCGACTCGGCAGAGATAATGCTATAAGCCTGAAGTATTCTTTTGCCCAATCTCTAAGTCAAACTCAGATTAGTGTATTTCGCGAAGCGATGACTTTTTTATTCGGCAATCCAAGTGCTTTGATCAGGGCTTGACGTGCATGTGATTCCCCATGGACGAGGCGGATTTGTTCTGGCGGTTGAGGCATGGATTTTACCCAATTAACGAGCATATTCTGATCCGCATGGGCTGAGTAACCTGTCAGGGTATGGATGCCTGCTTTAACAGGTGTTTGTTTTTCAATCATCCGTCTGCCCGGTGTTCCTTTTGTCTGGTATCCCACAAAGAATATATCATTTTTTGGATCTTCGAGTCCGTGTTTTAAATGATCTACAATACGTCCGCCGGTGCACATGCCGCTTCCGGCTATGATTATGGCAGGACCATTGATGTTAAGCAGTTTTTTATGGTCACAATATTTTTGAACTGCATAAAGGTTTTTAAAATCAATTGGGTGGTCGTTCTTTGATTTGAGTGTTTTTGCTTCTTTATCCCAAAATTCTTCAAGAGTTGAATAGATTTTTGTAATCTTAAGTCCAAGGGGAGAATCCACAAACACTGGAACCTTTGTTTCAATCCTGTCCAGTTCATATATCAGTTCCTGGGTTCTTCCAAGGGAAAATGCCGGGATATAAACTATGCCTTTGTCTGCAAGAGCTTTATGGAGTAATTTATCTAAGGCTGCAACCCTGTCTTTTCTGTTGGTATGATTTCGATCTCCATAGGTGGATTCCATGACAAGAAGATCACAGGCATCTGGCGGGTCAGGGTCCGGCAGTATGGGTGTGTCTGTGCATCCAAGGTCTCCTGAAAATATTATCTTATAGTCTTTGGAGTTATGGCCAGGGATAGTGAACAGGATAAAACAGGATCCCAGGATATGTCCGGCATTGCTCAGTTTAAATGTTATACCTTGTTTCAAGGAAAAGATTTCATAGAGTTCAAATCCCCACGACAGATCATCAACCTGCTCTTCCATTGTGTGTATCTCTTTGTCGGTTCTGTTGGAAAAAGACATGGCATCATGGAGCATGGGGATTAACAGTGCTTTGGTAGCATGGGTACAGATGATCTCGCCCTGGAATCCTGCATCAATGATATCCGGCACTCGGCCGATGTGATCAATGTGGGCATGGGTCAAAAACAGATAGTCTATTTTATCGGGTTGAACAGGAAACTGGTCAAAGGCTAATTCAGGGTCATGGCCGTATGACTTGCCGCAGTCCACGAGGATGTTTATGCTGTTGGAGGGCTCAGGATTTGCCTGTAACAGGTGACAGGACCCGGTGACACAATTTTTTGCTCCAAGATGGATAATTTTCATATGAATAACCATTTTATTATTTAGCCACTGACACACACAGACTCACACGGACAGGCATTTACCAGCAGGGACTTTCAACCACCCATTTACCCACATTTCTGTCTGCAAATTCAACTCCGAAAAGATAAATCTTTTCCCCTTCACCCTGGTATTTCTCAAAATATTTTTTGTCTTTGATTTGCTTTAAAGCCCGGTCTTTGTCCCCATTGAATTTAAATTCAAAGATATAGATATCCTTATCGATAATAACTGCGTCTATCCTTCCCTTGTTTGTTTTTACTTCCGCTTCTACTTTTAAGCCGATAAGTGAAAATATCAGATAAAAAACCGTCTGGTAATATTTCTCTTTTTTTATGTGAAGATCATAGGGAATATCGGCAAAAAATATACGCAATGTATCAAAGAATGTCTCAAAATCGTCATTTCTAAGAGTCCTGATCAAATCAATCAAATAACCGTCAACATGCATGTTGCTGTAACTGTTCAAAAGAGCATACTGAAAGCTGTTTTCAACCTCAAAATTAGGATACCCCAGAATGTAGGTCATAAATGTTTTATCATATTCTTTGATCGTAAGATAACCGGTCTGAAACAAAAGGGGAAGCGCTGCCAGGTTTTCAAGTTCATAGGCGCCAAAAGATTCCTCCCTCACCTCCATTTCTTTCAGCCTCATTATATCGAAATCTTTTTCTTTCATCAGTTTAATAAGAAAACTTGGTGTAGCGCTTTCAAACCAGTAATTGCTGAATCGAGCATTGTCGAACAAAAGAAGCATTGAAAACGGATTAAAGACCTTTTCACAAGTTCCGCTAAAACAAAAACCATCGTACCAGTACGTTATTTTTTTAACCAGTTCGGCATTGCTGACATTTTCTGTCTCTGCAAACCGGTCTATCTGATCTTTGAAACTGTCCTCCATTTCCTCTCTTGTTATTCCAAGAAGCGATGAATACCTCATGCCCATGGAAAGATCCTTAAGATTGTTAAGCCCGCTGAAGACTCCTGCTTTAGAAAACTTGCTCACCCCTGTTAAAAGCACAAACCTGATGTATTCATCACACGCCTTTATGATGGTATAAAAGCCTTTTAAAATTTCACGAAGCTCAATGGCCAGCTCTTTGTTTTCAATATTGTCAATGATCGGCTTGTCATATTCATCAATGAGGACAACAACTTTATTGATCCCGCTCAGTTTGGTTAAAAGTTCATCAAACTTGATATCATATTGCGTCTGTTCAAGGGTAATTCCGTAAAGCTGCGCTGTTTTATCAAGCTGATATACAATATAGTTTATTAGTTCATCGCTGTTTCGTGCCTTTGATTTGCTGAAATCTATCCTTACGACAGGGTGTTTTTCCCACGCATAATCCGCCTCGTATATCCACAGCCCCTTAAACAGCTCTTTGTTCCCTTCAAATATCTCATTTAATGTGGAAATGAGCAGACTTTTGCCGAATCTTCGCGGTCTGGAGAGAAAATAAACACCTTTCGGATTTCTCACCAGATCGAATACTTTCTCTGTCTTGTCGACGTAAAGATAATCGTTTTGAACGATATCCCGAAATGTCTGTATTCCTATTGGAAGTCTTTTCATAGATTACTTGGGTTTGTTGGATTTGAGTGCTGACTATCCAGGATGTCGAGAATTTTGTGGGTATTTTTCTCGACTCGCAGTTCATATGAATCCCATGAAGAAAAGGGGATGTATTGCTTGAAGTTTTCAACCTGAAACCAGTCTTCAATATCGATTGTTATGAGAATGTGGTTCATTGGGTTCATTGGGTTTGTTTCACCACGAAAAACTCGAAGGAATTATAAAACCATTAGGCAACTACGTTCTTAGCTTTATTCTGTGCGGTGGACTATTACGGTTTATGTTATTTCAGGTGGATTGGATTTGGGGGAGACAGGGTAATCCTTAATAAAACCCGATTCTCATCGTATTCGTTTTCTTTTTCGGTAGAATCAACTGTATTATATGAATAATTAAGGCTTAAATGCAGCCATCTTATTGTAATTGGATTAAAGGTCAGCCCTGCACCTGCATTTTTAAGCTTGTCAGTTCTATTGTCATCTTGATTTACATATTTATTTCTTCTAAATGAACCGGAAATATTGCCGGTCAAAGACTTTGTTAACCTATAGTTAGCAGAGGCTTGTGCCCCATAGTATCTATTAAATCCAAGGTTCTCGGAACCAAAATATGATTCCTCATAGCCGCTTAATCCAGTGGCAATTATTGAGCCTCGTTTAAACTCCCATGTTTTTCCAAGATTTCCAGTTAGAGTTAAACCTGATTCGTCATCACCATTTTCTCTGTCCTGAATAAAATAGCCGGCATTCAAAGAAAGAAATGTATCTTCAGTA
Source organism: Deltaproteobacteria bacterium (assembly GCA_030606805.1). GTDB lineage: Bacteria > Desulfobacterota > Desulfobacteria > Desulfobacterales > ETH-SRB1 > B13-G4. The sequence goes on along the minus strand of JAUWFS010000077.1, from coordinate 8,825 downwards.
ATTGTATAGCTCATTCCTATTGAAGGATCATAAATTTTATAATCTTCGGTATCTCCTTTATAATCCATAATAGTATGAGAATACCGAATAGATCCACTAAGATATTTTGTGAACTTCTTTGCTAATGTTAAACTTCCATTCCAGTTATCAAAATTATCGGATACTTCAAAATCGCCTCTGGTATAAGAAATATTTGTATCAAGGCTTAAATAAGGATTAAACTTGTGAGAATAAGTTATTGATGGGTTGTGTCTTTTATTATCTTCAATATCCGGATCTGTATTTTCAAGAAAGCTGTATAAATATCTAAGTGCAATTGAATCGCTCTCACTAATTTTATGATCAAGACCTACACTGGAGGAATTTGTGTAGTAAGATTCTCTATTTCTTCTTATAGTTGTATCTTCTTCGCCAGCAGGATCTTCTGTCCGCACAAATGTATCACTTATTGTAAGCTTTGTATGTTTTGACAGATCACTCCAGCCTGAAAAAGATGCGTTTTGCCTCCATGTATTGTTTTCGGGAAATCTATCATAATGCATATAGGAAGGGCTATAAGAAAGCGATGCTCCGTATGTTTTTTCAAATACATGAAAATTAAATCCAGGGGAAACAGAAGTAATATATTCATACTCTTCGTTGTTATCAGCCAGATCCATGTTATCAGTATATTCCTCACTGATAGCTATGCTTGGTGTAAAAGTTGCCTGATAGCCAATAGCATGTGATGCTGTCAAAAAAAAGATAGACATTGCTGCCATTAAGGAGAAATACTTTAGTCTCATATTGTTTTTATTCTTATCAGATTCTATGGAACAATTATGGTATCATTTACTTTTATGTTCACATTTTGGCTTAAGTTTTTTCCTTTTATAATATTTTTATAATTTACCCTTATAATTTTATCTATACCGTCTTCATTGCGTAAGAGAATTATCTCATTTTTAGAGGCCCACTCGGTAAAACCACCTGCAAGTGCAAATGCCTGAAGAATTGTTAGTTTTTTTACAAGTTGATATTCTCCGGTATTTACTACTTCGCCCAAAATATAAAATTTTTGGCTTAATGGGTTCTTAACATTAATTGTAACGACAGGATTTTCTATAAATTCCTTTAATTTTGTTTCAATCTCTTTCTTAATTTGCATAGTTGTACGGCCTGCCGCATGAATATCGTCAAGAAGAGGAAAAGTAATCTTCCCGTCCATTCTGACAAATACTTCTCTTGTAAAATCTTCTTCTTTCCATGTAATAATTTCAAGGACATCACCACTGCCGATCTTATAATAATTTTGATCTGTATCAATGGCCATTGCGGTTGAAGAAAAGGTTATGGTTATCGCAGAACAAAGATAAAAAAATATAATTAATTTTTTCATATTTCTTTCTCCATTATGAATTGAGATCTTTGCAAAGGTCTCTATACAGCTCCGCCTTGTTAATTACATTCTTAACTATGAATTAACTATCTGTTTTTTAATACAATTTATTCTATTTTCGGCTTACTGTTTACTACTTACTGTACACTATCTTGCGCCTTTTCCAAAGAGAACTATTTTGATAGTTCTAAAAACTATAACACAATCCATGAATGTTGATAAGTTTTTTATGTAAAAAAGATCATAGTTTAGCTTTTCAATGGCATCGTCAACTGAAGCCCCGTATCCATAACTTACCTGCGCCCAGCCCGTTATCCCGGGCTTTACTGTAAAACGTTCATCATAGTAGGGGATAATGTCTGCCAGTTTTTTTACGAAAAATTCACGTTCAGGACGTGGTCCTACAAAGCTCATATTACCTTTTAAAACATTCCAGAGTTGAGGTATTTCATCAATACGCCATTTACGAATAAACTTCCCAACACGAGTAATGCGATCATCATTATCCTCAGCCCAGACAGGTCCACTGAGTTTTTCAGCGCCTGTAATCATTGAACGGAATTTGTACATCATATATTTTTTTCGTTTTTTTCCTAGCCTTTTCTGTGAAAAAAATACCGGCCCCCTGGAATCAATTTTTATCAGAATGGTTGTTATTATAATAACCGGCAAAAGAATGACCAAAAATGTAAAAGATAAAATCAAATCAACAGTTCGTTTTAAAAATCGCCTAAAAGGAGGTTTTTGAAAACCATCTGAGAATATAAGCCATCCTGGATTTATATGCTCCACGATCAGTTTGCCTGTGAGACTCTCATAGAAGCTGTTTCCTTCAAGCACATCTATCCCATCTACACGGCATTTTAAAAGTTCTTGCGTCGGGAAAATCCCTCTTTTTTCTGTAAGGGCTACAATAATTTTATTAATATTAAAGCTCTTTGCAATTTCACATAACCCTTGATAATTGTTTTCAAATAATTTTATGGCGTTCTTGTCGGATACAAGATCAGTATTATCACTGGAGTCTGGCACAACAAGTGATACAGTGTACCCGCAATCTTTTTTATCATTTATTTCATTCATAATATTTTGTGCAAGCTTTCCGGAACCCAAAAGAATTATTTTCTGATTAAATATACCGCGATCGATAATCAGCGAATAGCAAAAACGCCATGATACTATAAATACTATAACAAAGGCAATGCTTACTATAAAAATTCCCCTTCCAATAATTGTTTCAGGAAAAACGATATATATGAATGCAAGAATAATAGCGCTAAACCCAAGAGCCTGCAACAGTCGTAAGGCGAGTTCTGTAAAAGTATCGGTAATCTTCAAATCATAAAGCTCATTGTAATAAAGGCATGTTTGACATACAAAGGTAATAAGAAGCGCCTTGAGCCATACCCATCTTTCAGCAGCAAATGATTCTGTACCAAGAAGTATCCAGGATGCTATCAGGGCAGAAATATATATAATAATGCCCTCTCCTGCTATAAATAAGGCATTACGTATTGGATAATATTGTTTTAATATTCGAAGCATCATTAGTAGCTGTTCACAGAACGTTGAAAACTGTTCTTCCTAATTTCAAATTTCAAATTTAATCTCTTCCTAATTTCTACTTTCAAGTTTCAAGCCGTGAACAGCTATAATAAATTAACGATCTATTTTTTGTGATATTTGGTATAATATTTATTGTAGTTACCATATGCGTAATAAGAAGATGAACGCATATCAAACCAGTTGATAATTACGCCCAGTATTTTTTCTTTTCCAATAATATTTATAAGATCGGAAACTATTTCGCGGTTTGTACTACCATATTTTACAACCAGAATAATGCCGTCCACCTGCCTTGCTATTGCACTTGCTTCCGCTATTAATTGGGGCGGAGGTGAATCAATAATAATATAACGGTCATTATATCTTATTTTTACTTCTTTAAGCAAAGCTAACATTTTTTCAGAAGTCAGTAACTCAGAAGGATTATTATACGGTTTTCCTCCCGGAAGCATAGTCAGCTTTTTTAACCTTGTTTTTAATAGTACGGAAGAAATAGATGCGTCGTCAGCAAGATAATCACTTAGACCTCTGACATCATTAAAACCGAAACGGGTGTGTAAGCAGGGCCTGCGAATGTCACAGTCCATAAGGAGAACGTGTTCATCGATACCCTGAGCTATACTTATGGCCAGGTTTGCGGATACAAAAGACTTCCCTTCTCCGGGAACTGCGCTTGTAACCATAATTGTTCGTGGAGGATTCCCCGAAATCGGAAATAACAGATTTGTCCTGAGAATTTTGAATTGTTCAGCTTCAAAAGATTCAGGATTTAAAAGAGTAACAAGAGATTCGTTAATTTCAGCCTGTTCATATACAGGTTTTTCTATATTGATTCGCTGTTCTCTTTTTTCAGGCATTTCAGTTTTAGCAGCAACAGGTTTCTTGTGACTTGGACCTGATAATATACTTTCTTTATTTGATTTTTTTAACGCATCGAATATTTTGCCCAATTGAATTACCTCAAATTCTTTATGACTTCAATTGTCTGTTCAACTCCATAAAAAGTCACTAATGCAAACCCTCCTAAAAGAAAAAAGGAAAGCAAAATTGATAAAATACTAAATATATTATTTAGTTTATGTTTTCTATCAATTTTCGGATTATTTAATACTGGAACCGTTGCGATTACTGAAAGCCCGAGAAAGGCCTCAACACCTTTTGCATCCCTGAATGATGAGTCAAGAAACTCTAAAAGATAAATTATTCCACCGCCAATAGCTGCTCCTGCTGCAATGGCAAGCAAAAATAATTTTTTCATATCCGGCGATATGGGTTTTTCAGGCACTCTTGCAGTATCAAGAATGCGGAACTGTTCTCCCTTTTGTTTTTTCTCCATATTTACCGAAATTTCAGCTTCCAGTTTCCTGTTTAACAATGAATTGTATGCACCTTGTATATTTTGATAGTCTCTTCTTAAAGATAAGAGTTCCTGTTCTCTTTTTGGTGTATCTTCAACAAGCTTTTCATAATAACGAAGATTATCTGATACTTTTGTAATATCTTCTTCCAAAGTCTTTATTTCTTTTTTTATTCTTTCACGTTGTCTTGTATATGTGTCGTTATAACTTATGCTGTTCTCGGATGTTTCTAAATCTTCAGTTCCCTCTGATTTGTTTTTGATTTTTGAATCAAACTCATTGATAATCTTATTAAGCCTTATTACATCAGGGTGTCGATCAGTATATTTTGCTTTGAGGCTTGCAAGCCTTTCTTTCATCTGGTCTATATTAGACAAATATTCAGTTTGATTAGTACCAATAGTTGATGGAAAACTTTGTATTTCCGGTGGTATCCTGTTTTCAAATTCGATAAGTCTGTTTTTCGCAACACTGAGGCTGCTTCTTTGTTCACTGAGCAGCTCTTGAAGTCTGTCTAAAATCCTGAGATTAGTTTGAAGCTGTTCAGGCAGACCCCCCATATATTTTTGATTATATAGTTTAAGTACCTCTTCACGTTCCTCAAGACGCTCTGTCATAATTTTAAGCTCATTTTCAAGAAAATCACTTGTACCAACAGCCTGGGTTTCCCTGAGCCTGAGATTTTCATCAATAAAAAAGCTTGCCAATGTATTTGCTATTTTTGCAGTATTTTCAGGGGACTTCCCTTTTACTCTGATAGAAAAAGAATCAGTAACCCTGCTGGTCCTTGTAACATCAACGCTGATACTGTTCCGCAAGGTCGCTATCTTGTCTTCCATAAATATATTTTTATATTCAGGGCCTGAAAACAGGTTAAACTGTTCAATAATCTTTTCAAGATTAGTTCTACTCATAATCTGCTGTGATATAGTGCTTATTCTTGCTTCAACGCCGGCTGATACGATAGAACGTACATAATCTGTTGGGACTCTCTGCGGTTGTATGAGTATCAATGTGCCTGAACTGTAAATCTTAGGTAGAGTTAAAGCAAAATAGATTCCTGTTATCATTGAAAGACAGAAAGGAATAATTATAAACCAGCGGCGTCTTAATAAAATATCAACAAAATAGCCAAGATTAATTGCTTCGGATTTATTTTGCATGGAGTTATGTTTTCCTCAGCCTTAAAATTTTGTAACGAGTGCAGATATCCCCATTTAGAGAATAATGACCTTAAATAATCTCTGCGAGCCTGATTTGTAAATTTCTATTTAATTCTTTGATTTATAAATTACACGCAAATTACATGCCTTTTAGATAAAATTTTGCCTTAATTATTCACCAAGTCGTCAAGTAAAAATAACCTATACATCTTGCTTGCCCTTTTTGCTTGTTTTCTGTGTTCCGTCAAGGCCTACATAACTCGTTATGCGCGTCTTAACGCGCCTTGAAAACAAACAAAATTACGGCGCAATCTGTACAACTTATTTATACTCGGCTCCTAAACGCTGATATGTTGTGTGTTGATTCCAATTATTAGCATTAGGAACGAAATAGCTTCCCCGTTCCTTAGCAAAATTTTATATTACATGTTAGCAACATTTTTCTCAACATTATATATATTTTTTTTCATAACTATATGAAATTTATTTCATAATTATTATAAAATTTATTCATTTTTGAATATTTACAGTTGTTGTTATAATGAAAAAATCTGCTTGCTAATTATAATAACATACTATATATATTTAATTTATTACTTAAATTAAAGGGTTAAATATATGGCAAATCCATACAAAATTCTAATTATTGATGATAATGAAGAAGTTCTTAACGTCCTTTATAATTTTTTCAGAAAGAAAAAATATGACGTTGCGTCTGCTTCTAATGGCCTGGATGGATTAAAATTGTTTGAAGCTGAAAAAGATGGATTTGATTTAGTTATTACAGATCTTGTCATGCCCAATATAAGTGGTGTCGCAATAATAACAATTGTAAAGCGAAAATACCCTGATATGCCGGTTATAGCTATAACTGGATGGGGAGAGCATCCGGAAGCTTTAGCGATAGAATCACATGCTGATCTGGTATTTAAAAAACCTTTTGAACTTCCTGAGCTTGATAAAGCAATTACCGATCTTCTTTCCAAAAAAAAGGCTAAGAGTTTGTCATGAAATAAGCATTACATGAGAGCCAATTTCAAAACGTCCCATTTTGCCCAATCTCTGCGTCAGGCTCAAATTTTAATCCTCGAAATACTAAATGTATTCCTGTGGTTAAAATTTTCGCCTTCCTTGACCTTGAACAAACTGAAACGTTTTGAAACTGGCTCATGCCATTAAATTTAACTTATTGATTTATTATAGCTGTAAAGCATAGAAGAAAAGATATATGGGCCCCACTTTAATTGGTACAAGCAAAAATATTATAAGAATAAGAGAACTTATTAAACACGTTGCAGGAACTGGTTTAAATATTGTAATTTCAGGTGAGACCGGGGTAGGAAAAGAAGTCATTGCACAAAAACTGTATGAAAGCTCTCCAAGAAAAGGCAAGCCTTTCATAAAAATTAATTGTGCGGCATTGCCCGAGGGATTACTGGAAAGCGAACTTTTTGGTTATGAACGTGGTGCATTTACCGGCGCAGAAAGAAAAAAAAGAGGAAAATTCAAAATAGCTCATGAAGGAGTTTTGTTTTTAGATGAAATCGGCGATATGTCTGTTTCGCTTCAGTCCAAACTTCTTCATGTCCTTCAGAGTGGGGAGTTTGCCCCTCTCGGATCTGAAAAAGAAATAAAGACCGATACCTGGGTAATAGCTGCTACAAATCATGATCTTGAGCAAGACCTGAATAATGGCAATTTCAGAGAAGATTTATATTACAGACTAAACATTATAAAAATTCATATATCTCCGCTTCGTGAGAGAGTTGAAGATATACCACTATTAATTGATTATTATATAAAAATATACAATTCGCAATTTGTGAGCAAGAATCTTATAAAACCGAATAAAAACATTATGGAGAAGTTACTATCATATCACTGGCCAGGTAATGTTAGACAGCTCCAGAATGTATTGAAAAGATCTATTGTTTTAAACGACTGGGAAAAAATTATTGAAGAATTTTCAACCAGTATTGATAATGCTAAAGAAGATTTAATTACGTCTGAATTGCCACCGGAAAAATTCACCCCTGTTGCTGATTTTATTAACTTTGAAGGTGGAAATTCACCTGATCTTGCATCTTTTTCTCTTAAAAAAATAAGGAAAAATATTACAGATAAGGTTGAAAAAGAGGCTATATCTTACGTTCTAGGTAAAACAGGATGGAACCGGAGCAATGCAGCTAAAATTTTAAAAATCAGTTATAAAACCCTCCTGTATAAAATTAGCGACCTTAATATTGCCCCACCTCAATAGATTAAAGCTATAGACTTTCAGATAATTAATTTCACTGTGTTATCAGTCGTCGACGTATAACTAATACGCCTTCCTCCTTCTATCCTTGTGAAATTAATTATCTGAAAGTCTATAAAAATCTTCGATTTTGTGAATAGCCCAATTTCTAATTTCAACGTTCCGTGAACGCTTACTACTTATTTAATGTTGTATTTTTTGTATCTTCTTTAACAAGAATTGATAGAAGACGGATAATTTCTTTGTTTTGCTTCATTATTTCATCATATTTTTTGAGCATTTCATTATACTTAACAAGCAGTTCCTGATTATTTTTGTATAATAAACTTAGTGCTTTTGTTGTATAGAATGATCCAAGGGCGAGCTGCCCAAATTTATAGTCGGTATCTACCCAATGTCATAAACTTAAGCATCAAGGCATAGAAAGTGCTTGATTTTTATATTAGAACTTAAATAACCGCGCCCTATGGGCGGGGGTAAAAAAAGCTTTGTGTAGAGATCTGCCCAGATGTATCTCCTAATTGAGTTGTTCCCGCAATCCAAGAAGGAGAAAACAAATGAGCAGATTTCAAAAGTTATCACATGTCTTATGGTATTGCCAGTACCATATAGTTTTTGTTCCTAAGTATCGGTATCGAATACTAAAAGGTAGTATTGGAAAGTTTGTTTACAAGAGCATTTATGCTCATACGGAGAGATCAGGGTGTGAAGTCGTTGAATTAAATGTTCAACCAGATCATGTTCATTTGCTTGTGAAGGTTCCGCCTAAAGTTTCTATCTCAACATTGATGGGTAAAATAAAAGGCAAAACAGCGATTCAAGCTTTCCAGAAGTTTCCATCCTTGCGAACAAAAAAGTACTGGGGAAACCATTTTTGGTCAGCCGGCTATTGCGTTGATACCGTAGGTATAGATGCTGAAATGATAAGAAAGTACGTTAAGTATCAAGAGGATAAGTAAAAATCCGACCCCAAAGGGGCCGGCTTTGGCTTAACCCCTGGAAGGGGATAAAATTGCCTTTGCATCCAGAGGGGGTAAGGGTTGAGTTGCCCCTTAGTAATAATAATTTGTGCTGTGTTTAACCTACTTACTTTTCTATATCTT
>JAUWFS010000137.1:0-8968 GCA_030606805.1 Deltaproteobacteria bacterium | reverse complement strand
GACCAAACGACATCGGGTATTTTCATAATGCAACGCTTTACGCGAAAGCGAGTACAACCGAGGAACCGGATGCGGGAAAACCGCACGTCCGGGTCTGTGCGGGGGGCGCTGGGTAACCGGTGTTCCTACCGCGAGATATTGTTACTATAGCTTACAGAGCTAATGATGGCCTGCATTCAACCGGATCACTTGAATTAGTACGAGAAGAACTCGACCGAATAAATCTGCAAGATGCTTCCAAACATTTAAAGTTTCCCCATAAAGTTGGTTTATGGCGAAAGTCTGTAATAAAGGGAAAAAGAACTAAGCCCTTTATATCAACCAAAAATTCAGGGAAGCAGAGAGACCCCGGTATTATTAAATTAATTCAGGATGGAGTTAAAGGGCGAACAAAGACTTTTCAGGCTGCCGTTCTTCCCCGCACCGTTCTTTCCGCAGTAAACGCTGAGAATCCTACAGCATTTTTGGCACAACGTGAGATGCAGTCCTGGCGGGTATTACTCTTGGAGCCGTCTTCATTATGGATGCCTGATAAGTTTGCAACTCCTCCCGGATTAGGCGCTGATGGTTCTCACCTTTCTGCAACATTGTATTACTTATCACATCCCCCGGATAGCTCGAATATAGATAGCTCAAATCTGGATAGCTCAAATAAAGTTTCCGACAATAAAGCTGCATTGATATATGATCAAATTGCTTCACGCTTATCAAAATTTAATGAGAATATTTACAAGGTAAGAGTTGAACGCGATGAAAAACGAGAACTTTTGATATTAGAAGTTATTGATCATGATGGTACAGTGCATCAAGCAAGATCAGTTTCCGGCGGGACATTACGCTTTTTGGCAATGATCGTCTTAGAGCTGGATACAAGGGCAGGGGGGCTAATTTGCCTGGAAGAACCGGAAAACAGTATTTATCCTGATCGCATTCCAAAAGTTTTAGAGTTTCTTCAGGATATTGCTGCCAATCCTGAAAAACCGGCTGGACCGGACAATCCCCTTCGCCAGATTATCATCAATACCCATTCACCGATTATTTTGAATCAAGTTCCTGCTGCTGATTTATTATTTGCTGAATTAAAAGAATTAGAACGCGATAACCTGAGATTTAAAAGGAGTTGTTTTAGCTGTTTGCCTGATACATGGCGAAAAAAAGCTTTTTCAGAATCACATACAGTTTCTAAGGATAAATTATTTTCCTATTTAAAATCTATATTTCCTGCCGAAAAACAATCATTAGATATAAGTCCAAAATCAAAACAGAAAAAATCAAAAAGTGCTGATGAGCGCCTTGATCCGCAATTGCGGCTTCCATCATTTAGGGATGTTTAAACCTAAATTGAGCGATTTTAAATATTATTTTTTTGGACAGGATTGACAAGATGTTCAGGATTTAAAATATCGAAATTTTTCCTGTTAATCCAAATCTACATCCTTATACCTTGATACTCACCTTCTTCATGTTGTGATTATATTTTATGATTTATTAGATAGCTACAATGAGAGTTGGCTTTGGGCACTTTAAATAAAATCTTGTTTATCCTGTTATCCTGTTATCCTGTCAAATTCTTTTTCAAAAGGCTAAATTATTACAATTTTTCAAAAAATAGACAACTGAACTTTTACGCGATTTTTTCATCTTGACTGGTTATGCATGAAGTGTATAATGTGTATCAAATACACATGGGGGTAAATAGTGCGAACCAATATTGTAATAGACGATGATTTGCTGAAAGAAGCCTTTTCACTCAGTCGTGCCGGAACCAAGAAAGATCTTATTCACGAAGCGCTGAAAGAACTTATCCGGTTGAGAAAACGGAAGGACTTGACCGAACTGGCTGGTTCCATTGAATTCTACAAGGGCTTTGACCATAAGAAGTTAAGGAAGTTAAGAGGATGATTTTAATTGACACCTCGGTCTGGATTGAAGTCCTCAGAGACAAAAAAGGTGATATAGTCAAATCATTCCGTGACAGAATTCAGGATGACATTTGGTTATTAAGCCGCTTTACTCAACTGGAACTTCTACAAGGGGCTAAAGATGAATACGAGTGGAATAAACTTGATGATTATCTTTCAACACAGTACTATCTTGAAGCTTCAGAAAATACCTGGGCCGAAGCAGCAAGAATATACTTTGAACTAAGGCGAAAAGGTGTAACCATAAATAGTTCCATAGATTGTTGTATTGCCCAAATAGCCATTGAGGCAGGAGCCCTCCTTCTTCACAAAGATAAGGATTTTTCAAAGATAGCTAATATCAGGCTATTAGAATCCGAATACTTTGATTAACAATTCAACTTCGGTTATAATATCAAGACTTTTTATTCGGCAAAAACACAGGGTTCGGGACGTTCATTAGTTTATAAGTTGACAGGGCGTTTGAACTATGGTGTCGAGCCTTTACGTTGTGGGCGAAGACTGATACGTTTCGTGAAGAAACAGACGAATGCAGCGAAACGGCCTGTCGGAATAAGGATGGCAGCATGTAAAGAAGGAAGTGCAGATTAAATTGGAGAAGGAAAGAATCGGTGTCAAAGCTTTGACACCATAAATTTAATTCACAATTCAAGCTTTGACACCATAAATTCTACTCAATTCCGTATTTGAAGAATCGGGGCCGCGTCTTGATTAGCGCATTAGCTGACAGAGGAGATATAATCCAAGTTTGAAGGGAAAAGGATGAATATTAATTACTTTTGGTATTAAGGATTTAATAGGTGGTGCAATAGAGCTAACCGCTCGTCAAAAAGAAATATTATGCATCATAAAAAAGGATAATAAAATTAGCTATAGAGCTATTGCAAAAAAACTTAACATTAATGAATCTGCAATATTATAACATCTCAACACATTGAAAGAAAAAGGGGTATTAAAAAGAATTGGTGGAACAAGAGGGCATCGGCAGGTAAAAATTTCGATCTTCTGTTAAGATAACCGGAAAGCTACTGAGTAAAGTTGTGACTGATTTAAGAAATGGGGAGCGGTTAGAAATCAGCAAGGCTCTTTGGCGTTGAAGTGGTCATGATCGGGAACACATAAGGGGTCTGCCAGGCAATCGAACTACGAGCTGGCCAAATAGTATTGCGGCATGGTACAGAAAAGTCGGAAATATACGAAAAAGTAGTATGAATATATCTGTAATTTGCGAAAAACTCGTTGACAAAAATAAATATCCCCTTTTATTTGATATAGGTCTCCTCGGGTGTATGCTGAATCTACCGGTTAGCCTCATCCACTCACAAGACTACGGCATTGCAAAAGGGTATATCGCAGAGAATTTCGTTGCCCAGGAATTTGCTGCTTCAGGTGTTTCAAGGCTGTACTCATGGACTGAGGGGACTTCTGAAATTGAGTTCATAAGGGTTATTGACGATGCCCTTGTACCAGTAGAGGTTAAATCAGGGACCCGAACACATGCAAAAAGCCTGCGGCAATATATCTTGAAGTATTCACCGAAAAGGGCCGTCAAGATATCCGGAAAACCGCTGAGCAGGATCAGGAACCAGGTTATTCAAAACTATCCGCTCTATCTTGCTGCAAAGATATGATCAGCGCAGTCTCCGGCGTGATTTAAAAGGTTTTGAGCGAGCCCTTACTGGATAAAGAACCTGGTCCTATTTATAATGTTAAGAGGAGTTTTTTGATAATTCAGTGTAATTTAAGTGAAAATCCGTGGCGATGGCGAAGTATTTCAAAAATTAAGACATTATGATAAATTCCGATATCATTGTTTCAGCAGCAGTAGAAGAGGAGCTTTCAAAATTTATTGATCGCATTGAAAGTCCGGTTTTTTCAATTGTGGGCGGCAGAAGAATTACCAGTGGATACATTGAAGGAAAGCCTGTCCGGGTTTTGATAACAGGGCCTGGAACTGTTAATGCCGTCCAGTCCTTAACCGCAGCCATTGAAAATGCAAGACCGTCCCTGATAATTCAAACAGGATGTGCAGGAGCATTCAGAGAGTCAGGTTTGAATATAGGAGATATTGGAATTGCAACAGAAGAAATAGATATCCAGCTTGGCATAGAGGCGGGGAATGGTAGTCTGCCTTTAAATAAACTGCCGTTTTCAATAATCAGGAGCAGTAATATTGATATTAAAAATCGTTATCCTCTTGATATTAAGCTTGTAAATCAGGCATCAGAAACTCTATCAAAGGTTTTTGAAGGAAAGGGCATTCATGTAGTAAAAGGATCATTTGTAACTGTTTCAACAATAACCGCTACAGATAGCAGGGCAAAGGATATTTATAAACATTACAGCCCATGCATGGAAGGAATGGAAGGGGCGGGGGCTGCTCATCTGGTAATACATTACGACATTCCTTTTCTGGAAATACGATCAGCAAGCAATTTTGCTGGAAAACGAGACAGAAGTTCATGGAATCTGCCTCTTGCATTTGAAAGGGGAGCTATGGCTGTTTTAAATTTAATTCGTACAGCGGATGAGCGTAAGGTGTAATCAAATTAAAACCATGAAAAACTCACGCATAAGATATCGTAAAGAAAGAACTTGCCCCGAGTAAAAACAATAGTAACAGTTCGACAAGCCTTTAATAAACAATGAACAAGATCCTGCAAGGTTCTTTCTTAACGCTTTCTAATGCGCTCAAACAGTTTCCTGTTTTGAATTTGATCACACCTTAAGCTCATTTCTCAGTTCCATTTTTTATCAGAAGTCGTTTGACATCTTCTATTGCCATATAAAAAGAGGGGACCAGGATCAGGGTAATCAAGGTGGCAAACACGACGCCAAACCCCAGAGACAGGGCCATAGGGATTAGAAATCTTGCCTGGCGTGAGGTTTCGAAAATCATGGGCGCGAGCCCGCCGAATGTGGTTAATGTGGTCAGAATGATTGGTCGAAAACGGTGTAAACCGGAGGCTTGTATGGCTTCCAGAGGGGCCATGCCGGCCTGGCGCCTGCGGTTGGCAAAGTCGATCAGCACCAGGGCGTCGTTTACCACTACACCGGACAGGGCCACAACGCCAAACATGCTCAAAATACTCAGGCTGTAGCCCATGATCAGGTGGCCGATGAGTGCGCCCACGATACCAAAAGGTATTGCGATCATGATAATTAAAGGTTGTATGTAGCTGTTTAATGGGACCGCCAGCATGGCGTAGATAACTATCATAGCCATGAGAAGTCCTCTGAAAAGGCTTTGCATGCTCTCTTTCTGATCAGCCTGCCGGCCCTCGAAACTGTAAGCCAGTCCCGGATATTTTTGCTGAAGTTCCGGAAGGATTTCTGCCTCGACCGAACTAAGTATTTGTCCGGCCTGGCTCCTGGGAGATACATCGGCTGTTACAGTTACTATCCTTTGGCCGTTTCGGCGGTTGATGTCAGTATAGGATCTGCCCCGGCTGATATATACCGCATCCCGAAGGAGAATTTCAGTCCCTTTTGGTGTTTGCAGAACCATTTCTTCCAGATTGTATTCGGAGATACGCTCCTGTCTGGGAAGCCTTACCAGAACTTTAACTTCATTTCGACCCCGCTGCTGCCGGAGAACTTCGGCGCCGTAAAACGCATGACGGACCTGCCTGGCCACTTCGCGGGCTTCCAGGCCAAGGCTTCGAGCCTCGGGCTTTATTTTAAAATCGATCTGCTGCTTGCCAGGTGAGAATCCATCATCAATGTCTTTTGTATTTGGATAAAAACCCAGGGCTTTGGCCATATCTGCGCTGGCTCTTTCAAGAAGATCCATTTTCTGGTGACTGAGTTCTACGGACATGGCTGCCCCTCTTCCAGGACCGCCGGCATCGGATTCAAATTTGATATATTCCAGTCCTGGAATAACGCCCACCTGCTCCCTCCATCGTCTGGTAACATCAGCCGTGGAAAGGGGACGAACATCAGGGGGGGTGAGATAGGCGCGTATTTCTATCGTGTTATCATGAATGCTGGAAAAAATGCCTTCCACCAGCTCTTTATTGCCATTTTTTGAAGTTACCTCCTGGGCTGCCTGTATCAGTTTTTTTTCAACCTGCCGGGCTTTTTCAAAGGCTGCGCCAAAAGGAAGAACTGCGGTCACCTTTGCGTAATCAGATTCGATTTTTGGAAAAAGTTCAAAACCCATGCGCCCGCTTTTAATATAGCCGATGGTTACAAGAATTATTGCGATTCCTGTTGCCATAGTCAAATAGCGCCATTGAATGGTTGCTTTTAGAAATGGCCCGTAACGCTGGTTGACAAATTTCAGAAAAGCACGTCCAAAACTCTGTTGCGCATGAAATATCCAGCCAAACAACCCTGATGGAGCATCTGTTCGTTTGTGTCCTATGTGGGCCGGAAGGATGAAAAAACTTTCAATAAGAGAGATGGCAAAAACGCTGATAACCACCATAGGAATCTGCTTAAATATTTTACCCATAAACCCGGGCACAAAAAACATGGGAACGAAAGCCACCATGTTGGTAAGGATTGCAAAGGTAATCGGCATGGCAATTTCTCTGGCACCTGTAACTGCCGCCTTAGGCCAGGTCTTTCCGCGCTGCTGGTGATAGTAGATATTTTCACCCACGATAATGGCATCATCAACAACAATCCCAAGGGTAACTATAAAGGCAAACATGGAGATCATGTTGATGCTTACATAGGATATGTTTAAAAGGAAAAGGGAGCCCAGAAAAGATACCGGTATTCCAAGACTAACCCAAAAAGCAAGGCGGGGTTCTAAAAAAAGAGCCAGCAGTATAAATACCAGGGCAAGTCCAATTAAGCCGTTTTTCATTAAAAGTCCCAGCCGCTGACGATAGACATTCGAGCGGTCATTTCTAAGGTCAACACGAAGTCCCTGTGGAAGAGACACATTGACCTCTTTCACTACTTGTCTTGCCGCGTCGGAGACAGATATGGGTGTCTGGTCTCCTACCCTGTAAACATCGAGCATCACAGCCGGCTTTCCGTTATAACTTGAGGATACTGTGGTTTCCTCAAAACCGTCTTTGATTATGGCGATATCATCAAGCAAAATCTGTGAGCCGTCACTTGCCGTAATAATGGGAATTTGGGCGAATTCCGGACCGAAATCTCTTCGTTCCTTCATGCGAACCAGAATATCGCCGGATGGTGTTCTGATTGCGCCGCCGGGAAGCTCTACTGAAGCTCTCCTTATGCGCTGGGCTACATCATCGAGGGTGAGCGAATATGAGCGAAGGGTATTTGCGGGGATTTCTACGTCGATTTCATGGTTTCTTGCAGAGATGACTTCTACCTGGGTGATATCCTGCTCCTGAAGAAGCCGGTCCCGGATATACTCTGCGTATTCTCGAAGAACCCGTTCGCTCTGATCCCCGTAAAGAGCCAGGGATACTACGTATCGCTTTCTGGAGATAATAGCTATCGTAGGTTCTTCAATATCTTCGGGAAAAGATACTATGCGGTCCATCTCGTTCCGGATATCCTGAGCGAGCTTTTGAAGGTTTTCGCCCTCAATCATATCGACAGTAACTGTGCCGAGACCTTCGCGGGCCGTGGAGCGTACCTCATCGGCCCCCTCAAGTCCCACCACCGCTTCTTCGATAGCAAGTAAAATGCCCTGTTCAACTTCCTGGGGGCTTGCCCCAGGGTATGGTACCGTAATCCTGACCATGTCCATATCAAAATAAGGAAACACTTCCTTTTTGATATTGGAAGCCAGGACTATCCCGCCGATAAGCAGAACCAGCATGAGAAGGTTTGCGGCCACAGAGTGACCCGCCATCCATGCGATGGGGCCTTTTTTGATATTGGGGGTATTTTTATCTAAATCCATTTGCGGCTATTCTACCTGTATTGGCATGCCATCAATGGGTGCAGGAAGATCAGATATGATCAAACGTTCGCCGGGTTTTATGGCATTATCGATAAGTACCACGCCGGCATTTCTATAAACAGGGTGAACTTCTTTAATTTCAAGAGTTGAATTTTCGCCGGCGATCCATATAAAAGAATTATCCCTGAAGGCTGTTCGGGGAATTTTATAAACGTTTTCCAGTTTTTTCCCTTTGATTTCAACATGCACATAATCGTCAATAAGAAGGGGAGGTTGGTCGTTTTTTGAATTTTTTAACCCCAAGGGATCTTCAACCTCGATAAGAACTCTGGCCATGCGTCCTTCGGGCGAAAGATCTCCCATAAGTCGTATGACGGTTCCGGTGCGTTCGCAGCCCTGGGCATAGATTATACGGGCTCTGGTTGCCGGATCGCCCTGGCTCCGTGGTATCTGAATCCAGCTTAACCTGTCCACTGGTACTGATGTCTGAATCCAGTAGGAATCGCTGCCGACCAGTTCAGCCAGCCGTTCCTGCGGAGTTACCTGTGAGCCGAGGTTTACCAGTCTGGATCTGACCATAGCGTTGAAGGGCGCTTTAATTTTTGTGCGCGAAAGATCCAGATAAGCCTTTTCAAGCTCGGCTTTGGCTGCATTAAGCTCAGCTTTAGCTTTTTCAAGGTGTGGTTTTCGCAGGGCCAGCTCTACCTCTCTATCCTCGGCATCCTTGTCTCCATTGAGCAATTCCCACTCTCGCTTTGCCACTTCCTGCCTTCCAAATTCCAGCTTCAGGGAATAATTTGCATCGGCCAGGGCTTTTTCTTTTTGTATCAGAGCCAGTTTGTAATCTTCAGGGTCAATCTTAAGCACAAGAGTCCCGGCCTTCAGCAGACCACCTTCGATAAACTCAGGGTTAATATCTATTACTTCTCCGGTTACACGAGGTCTCAACTCAACTTCCCTTGCCGGTACTACTGTCCCCATGGCATTTAGTATTACTGTATGGTTTGCCGGAAAAAGTGGCTTCACCTGAACAACAGGAGCCAGTTTTACTGGAGCCTGCCTTTTACTTTTAGGGCCGGTATTTTTTAGATAAAAGGCTGCGGCAACTCCCGCTACAATAATAATTGCGGGTAAAACAATTTTTAATATCCGCTTTTTCCTGACTGATGAAGCTTTAGTGTTATTTGTTAAATTTTTATTTTGC
>JAUWFS010000235.1:0-4362 GCA_030606805.1 Deltaproteobacteria bacterium | reverse complement strand
GTCTCTTGGGAACTTTTTATCTCGCGTTATCTTTAACTCAATATCGGCAAGAGGAGAATTCTGTAAAAACATAAATAAGTCAGTCTCAGGTTTTATTAATGTCTTGTAATCCTCAAATGAAATTACAACTACAGCTTCTTTTCCTCTCTTGGTAACAACCTGTGGGCCATTATGTTGTGCCTTTTCTACGAGATTGCTGAATTTATTTTTTGCTTCTTGTAATTGCCATGTATTTTTCATCATAATTATTTCCTCACAAAACTTTGTGTCCAGTCTCAATGTCATTAACTTAAGAGTTTTTCTTATGTCATTCCCGTGAAAACGGGAATGACATAAATCTCGAAGTTGCCACTATTACTGGATTCCAGCCTGCGCGGGAATGACGGTCAAGAACTATACTTGAACAAAATCTTCTTAAGCCAACGCTATTGTGTCCAGTCTGTCTAGATGCTATATACTTGGGATTAGATTGTCAACTCTTTTTTGATCGCTACGGGGCAGTATGAGACCTTTGAAAAATGCTTCTGCCAGAGTACGTTGGCGGATTCAAGTTCAAGGAAGGCGATCCGCCTCAGGCGGATTAATCAAAGGAATACATAGAGAATTATTAATTTTAAATGTTGAATTTTGAATTAAAATCGGATTTTTTCTTCATTCACAATTAAAAACTCAAAATTATACTTGAGAATGACGCCGACACGAAGTGACACGCAGTGAAGCATCAGCGCTAACCATCAGTGCTCAATTGGGCAAAAGGGGGTGTTTTGCAAAGGTCTCACATTTTTTCCACGATTTCGTATGTCTTTTCAAGGGCTTGATCAAGTTTTTCGGGCATTGTGCCACCGGCCTGCGCCATATCGGGCCTTCCGCCTCCGCCTCCACCGACTATGGCTGCGACCTGCTTTACAATGCTTCCTGCGTTAAAACGGCTTGTTAAATCCTTTGTCACAACCACGATAAGCAGAACCTTGGGGCCTGCAATACTGCCAAGCACAACAATACCGGATTTTATCTTTTCCTTCAACCTGTCGGCCAGCTCTCTACTCTACCCAAGTTTCACATGGTTGAGAGTCTCCCACTCGATGAATTGCAAATGTACGAGCAAGCCCGCACCGAACGCGAGAGTAGTAAGAATGCTAGCACAAGTCTTTTCATGAGAGCCCCTTTTGTTATGGCGCGAGGCTTCCAAGCCTCCAATTTTCTTTTTTGTTCTTGGGTTTTATAAAAATGTGCTAAATTTTTAACAACCCTTTATGTTTTAAATAGTAACCATTTCCTGTAGTTGCGTACAATAAAACGATAAATTTCTTTAAAATGTCATCCACATTATCATTTTCAGATATTTTGTCTTTAAGGTTAATGGAAAGTGCAATTAATTTTTCAAAATATAACTCGTCCAGAACAATTACAGGGTCTCCTTTTCGCATGGCATCAAGTCTCTGAAGGAAACCAGCATGAACTGCTGATAAGACATGATGTATCCAAACAAGTTCCGGATCGTATTCTATGTTAAAGACCCTGTTGATTAACCCATGGATACCACTAAAAAAATATAGTTTTTTGAACGGGTCCTTATTTTTTTTCATGTTAGATACAACATGGTCTATTTCTTTAATTATTTCATCCTTCATTTTTTTGGTAATTTTCATTATTATCTCCTTTTAATTGTCTGCTGCAATTAACTGCCTTTTGGTCTGGTGTGGTATACTCCCTGCTGTTGACACCGGGAATGGGATAACATTATCTTCCCCTTTTGTAACATCTGTAAAGGAGAATTGGTTATTAGGATGGGGATTCAGATAGCTCTCTTCTGTAGCAGAAGAATCAATCTCATGTGAAGTTTTAATGGTATCCGGCAGTTTTTCCACTATTGCGCCTAAAATCTTTGGATTACTTCTTAACATTTTAAGCTGGTTATCCATTGCCCTGCTTTGTGTTATAATGCCGTTTTCATAACGTGCAAACGCTTTTTTCCCGCCGCCAAGAATATTGCCGAACTCCTCCTGTGTGTATCCAAATGACGTTCTGATCTCTTTAATTTCTTTTGGTGTTAACAGATTGTCAACTTTTCTGCGAAATTCTATGAGGGAGCCTTCAGTGTCGTCTAATGTCTTTCTGTCAACAATTGACTCTTCACAAACAGAACATTCATAAATAACATAGTCTTTAATTTTGAAGGTTTCTCCTTTATAATCAAAGACCTCTTCGACGGTTCTTTTTGTCAGCGTACCAGATCCACAAACCGGGCATTTATCTCCGTCTTTATACATGGCAACGCCTCCTTGCTTTATTTATAATAATTTGAATTGTATAATAACGCATTTTTTTCCACAGCTACTTTTTTGCAGTTTGATGTAAAGATCGTCCTCTTTTTCCTTTGTGCGATACACATCTTGCATCAGGTCCGGTATCTTTTCCGATGGCATCGTTTTAAGAATATCAGTTGTTTGAAGTCTTTTTACAATTTCTACAGCTGCCGTATCAGAGTAATCAAGTCTTGAATATTGTTTTCGACAAGTGGGGGTTATAACTAAATTACCTTCGTCTATAAATTTTTTGAGTTCATCAAGATCATAGGTAGCTTTTCCGAATATTTCTCGTCTTCTTTTCAAAATTTACACCATAACCGCTGTAAACCAGATGAATAATATTTTGTCAATCTAAATGTATCATAATGATACTTTTAAAATTAATAAAATATTTTTGGATCTGAATTATCTGTTTGCTTTTATTACTAAAGTCAAATTTACTCAATATTATTCAATTAAGAGCCATAGCTGTTTATTATATAGTTTCCGGCTAAGTATCTAATTCAAGGAGCATTTGGGTGATGGGAGCATTTAGAGGACATTCCGTTGGATTATTGGTTTTTTTACTCGAGCAGGAAAAATGGAAAATGGGGTCTGCTTTTGACCCTTATTAATACTGTCTTGCATTTTCCACGTCTGGATTCCTTACATTTTCTCCACGATTTCGTATGCCTTTTCAAGGGCCTGATCAAGTTTTTCAGGCATTGTGCCGCCGGCCTGCGCCATATCGGGCCTTCCGCCTCCGCCTCCGCCGACTATGGCTGCGACCTGCTTTACAATGCTTCCTGCATTAAAACGGCTTGTTAAATCCTTTGTCACAACCACGATAAGCAGTACCTTTGACCCTGATACACTTCCAAGCACGACAATACCGGATTTTATCTTTTCCTTCAATCTGTCGGCCAGCTCTCTGAGAGCCGCGGGTTTATCCACAGCGACTTTTTTTGCCAGGATTTTTACGCCGTTTATAGAGCGAATATCTTCTTCACTCCCTCCTGCTTTTGCTGCGGCAAGATTTGCCTTGAGCTTTTCCATTTCTTTTTCAATGGACTTATAGCTGGTTAATATCTTATCAACCCTTTTCGCAATATCTTCCGGTTTTTCTTTAATCAGACGGGCTGTTTCCTGAACTATTTTTGAAGTTTTCTGGATATATTCAAGCGCTGCTTCGCCTGTCAGGGCTTCGATCCTTCTTATTCCCGATGCAACGCTGGATTCTGTGCTTATCTTGAAAAGGCCTATATTGCCGGTGCGGCCCGTGTGTGTTCCCCCACAAAGCTCCTTGCTGTACGAAGCAAGCGACACTACTCTGACCCGGTCGCCGTATTTTTCTTCAAACAGGGCTGTGGCGCCTGATTTAAACGCATCTTCAGCATCCATCTCTTTTGTTTCAACCGGAACATTTTCGCGTATCCGATTGTTTACAAGGGTTTCAATTTTATTTAAAGTATCGCCGTCAACCTGAGAAAAATGGGTAAAATCAAAGCGGAGCCTGTCTGGTGATACGAGTGAACCTGCCTGTTTTACATGATTGCCTAGAACTTGGCGCAAAGCATAATGAAGTATGTGGGTGGCAGTGTGATTACGCTCAGTAGCATCACGTGCAGCTCTGTCAATTGTAAGGGTTACATTATCCCCCTTTTTAATGCTTCCTGAAACTATTTTACCTTTGTGAATTATTAGTCCTGTCGGATCCTTAATTGTATCAAAGATAGTGATATCAAGTGACTGGTTATGATCTTGTCCGGTTATCCTTCCTGTGTCTCCAACCTGCCCGCCTGCCTGACCATAAAAGGGGGTTGTTTCAGTCACAACTTCAATCTCACTTCCGACTGCAGCCTCCTGGACTTCGCTGCCTTCAACCACTATAACAAGAACCTTTGAGCTGCCTGACAGGCTTTCGTAGCCGACAAACTGCGATTTTATCCCTTTGGCTGCAAGCTTTTTATAGGCATCGCCGATATCTGAAAAGGAAGTAACAGCCCTGGATCTGGTTCGCTGTCCTTGCATAGCCTCATTAAAACCTGTCATATCCAGGGTCATCTTTTCATCA